>NZ_JALQCV010000009.1:0-21101 GCF_024425275.1 Candidatus Phytoplasma australasiaticum subsp. ipomoeae | reverse complement strand
TCGCAAGAGAGTGAATTATGGAAAGCCGGATGCTGGGAAACTTGCTTGTCCGGTTTGGACGGGGGCTGATTGTAAATAAAACAGCAAAGATAAATCGCTGAATAAAACGCAATTAATCTATCCGTATAAATTAAGGAATATGAAAAAAAATACTGATATTTGGGAAGGTAAAGCAATTTAATATAACTAAACATTAGTTAACAAAAAAGGATAATTAGGAATAATTTAAACCTATAAAAAATTGTTAGAGGGAAGATCTCCCGCTACTTTTGTTTAGCTAATAATTTTTGGATAATTAACTTATCTTAATTATCTAGGAAAATAAAGTTTTTAAAGACTCCTAGCGAGGAAACATTACATGTCAATCACTAGAGTTAAAAAGAAATTTGGAATTGGGAAATTTAGGGGATAAATATAATTAGAGAGATAAAACCCAAAATTGATAATTTGAAAGTCTCATTATTAGTAAATGATTAAAAATATTAGAGTCATCAAATAAAGTCTAAATTATTTATTTATTAATTGTACTCTAAATATCATAAAGACAAATCCTGATATGGAAATGTCAATAAATCTATTTATATTTTTTTTAAAAAATTTTCAATTAATAAAGGTTATTATTTCGGAGGAATACCCAAGTCTGGTTAAAGGGGCACGCTTGGAAAGCGTGTAGATCTTATTAGATGCGAGGGTTCGAATCCCTCTTCCTCCGCCATTAATTTTATATATATATAAATAAGTTTGTATAAATAAATATTTTATTATTTTATAAATAATTTTTTTAATATAAAATCATAAAATATTTAAGTTATAAAAATTGTGATTTTTAGTAAAGGGTTAAAATTGTTTTTAATATGGAAAAATATTTAAATTTATGTCGTACTATTTTAAAATATGGTAATATACGTGAGAATCGTACTAAAGTTTTAACTAAAAGTATTTTTGGTTATCATATGCGTTTTAATTTGACCCAAGGATTTCCTTTATTAACGACAAAAAAAATTAATTTTAATCTAGTGATACATGAATTATTATGGTTTATTAAAGGTGATACTAATATACGTTATTTGGTACAAAATAAAGTAAATATTTGGAACGAATGGCCTTATGAACGATATCGGAATTCTTTATTTTTTAAAAATGAAACTTTATCGGAATTTATCGAGAAAATTAAAAAAGATGAACATTTTGCTAAAAAACATGGAAATCTTGGCCCTATTTATGGAAAACAATGGCGTGATTTTTCGGGAATTGATCAATTAAAGCAATTGATTCATGATATTAAATTTAATCCAAATTCTCGTCGTTTAATTATTTCCGCTTGGAATCCTCCTGAAATATCTAAAATGATTTTACCTCCTTGTCATATATTAATGCAGTTTTATGTAGTAGGAAATAAATTATCTTTGCAAGTTTTTCAAAGAAGCGCCGATGTCTTTTTAGGAATTCCATTTAACATTAGTAGTTATAGTTTATTACTGTTTTTGATTGCTCATATCACTAATTTGCAAGCTTATGAATTAATTTATAATTTAGGAGATGCTCATATTTATCTTAATCATATTCCTCAAATTAAAATTCAATTAAAACGTTCTCCTAAATCATTACCTTATATCACTTTGAACAATAATATTAATTGTATTGAAGATTTTACTATTAAAGATATTCATTTGCATAATTATGATGCATACGCAACTTTAAAAGGAGAAATAGCAGTATGATTAGTTTAATAGCAGCTGTAGATGGTAATTTTTTGATTGGCAATGGTGAAAAATTACCTTGGCATTATCCTCGAGATTTAGCTTTTTTTAAAAAAAAAGTGAATGATCAAGTGATATTAGTAGGTTTAAGAACATATCAATCTTTATGTTATTATTATAAAAATAAAAAATTCCCTTTTAAATCAATTTATTTGGCCACTACTTCTCTTGATATTCCAGCTAAATATTATCGAGATGATATTTCTATTCAAAAAGTTAATGATGTTAAAATTTTCTTACAAGATATTCGTAAAACATCTAAATCAATTATTGTTATTGGAGGTAGACAAATTTATCAATTAGCTTTGCCTTATGTTGATGTTTTATATTTAACTTATATTTTACGTCGTTTTGTCGGAAATATTTATTTCCCTTATTTAAATTTATGCAAATATATTTTAAAAGAATACACAGTTATAGAAGAATTAATTTTTGCCACTTATTTTAAAAAAAATTAAATAATTTTTTTAAGTTTTTTATAACAAGAGTTATTTTAATAATTTTTATAATAAAAAAACTATATTACTAATTTTTATTTAATAAATGATATTTATTTTTGTTGATTTTTTGTAATTTATTTGTTATTTAAAAGGGGTTTATTTTTTATGACAATTTTTAGTATTATTTTTATAATATATTTTTTTATTGTTTGGCACTTTTTTATTGGTATGCGATCTGGAATTATTGTAAAAATATTGGGAAGTTTTGTTAGCTTTTTTTTAACTTTTTGGGCAACTATGTTTGTATGTTGTTTATCTTTTGCATTAATGATGTTATTATTCTCTAATTTTTATTCTTTTAATATTAACATAGATTTTTTATAATTGGTTTTGATTGAAAATTATTTTTTATTACCGGAAAACCAAAATATACGGATATAAGATTTTAAATTTTTTTTATTTTTGTTTGTGTAAAATTTTAAATAATTGATAATTTTTGTGTTATATTTTAAATTAAGTAATTATGATTAAATTTAATTTAAAATCATTTCATTAATTTTTTATAAGTTAATTTAAATTTCTTCTTAGATTTGGTTTTGAATATAGATAAAATTGATATTTTTTATAAATTTTAATGTTTTTTTTATTAATGTTTTTATGAAATATATAATTACATTTTCTTTAAATTAAAAGTTCTTCTTATTAACAAAAAAGGAACAAGAATTATTATAAAAACAAAAATATAAATTAATAAAAAAACTATTAATCCGACCAAATAAAAATAATAAAATTCATGTAACAAAATAAAAAATGATTAAATATTTAATTTTCTTATAAAGAAACATTTTAATGTTTATTGTTAGAATATCATAATAAAATTTTCTTTTCTTTCGATTATTGTTATTGATTATTCAAAAATAATAAATAAATCAAGATTTAAATAAGTGAGTTTATTTTTTATTATTCTATTCGGTTTTAATATTATTAAATAATGAAGATAACTTTTTTAAAAAAATTATTCGAAATTGATTCGTTATTTATTTAATTATTTTAAATTGTTATATAACATAAATGTATATTTTGTTTATTTAATAATTCTATTTTTTATTACATTGTTTATATTAAACGTTCCGTTAGTAATAGTTATTTGTGCTAATTTTTATATTTTTTAATGCAGGAGGTAACACATATATGTTTAGTTTTATTTTTTTAATAACTTTTTTAGTTTTTTGGTATTATTTTATTTTTATTTTTACAAGTAAAATCATTGGTATTTTTGTTGGTTTTGTTTTAGCTATTTTAATATCTTGGTTAATAGCTTTTCTATTATTATTTATTAGTTTAGGATATGCTAAACAAAAATCTATTAATAATGTTTATCATTTAAAAATAGTTCGAAGTTTTTCGAAATTAATTATGGGTTTTTTTCGCATTAAAGTGTCGGTTTATAATTATAATTTGATTCCTTTTAATAATCGTTTAGTTATTTATACTAATCATAAAAGTAATTTTGATCCTTTTATAATAGCTTCTATATTCCCTCGTCCTCTTACTTTTACTCCTAAAGATGAACTTTATAATAATTTTTGGTATGGTTGGTTTTTAAGATTTTGTTTTGATGCTACTCATTGCATTAAGATTAATAGAGGTAATAATAGAGATAATTTAAAATCTTTGGAAAAAGCTAAAGAAATAATTAAAGAAAAATTGGCTGTTTTGGTTTTTCCAGAAGGTGGCATTATTAATTCTACTTCTGATCAGATTAATTCCTCTTTGGATGGTGCTTATAAAATTGCTATTCAAAACCAAGCTGATATTTTACCGATTACTTGTAAAGGCATTTATCGTATGCGCGGTAAATGTTGGTTTAGACTTAAAAAAGTAGAATTATTAATACATCCCTATATTTCTTATTCATATTATAAAGATAAAAAATCATCGCAAATTAATCATGAAGTAACTAATATTATTAATTCTAGACTTTAAATTATGAAATAATTAAATATGAAATAGATAAAATATTTATTAATAATATATTAGTTAAATTTATATTAAATATTATTGATTATGGGATTTAGTTTTATAGAGATTATTATCATTACTAAAAATATAAAAATTACAGAAATTAAGATGTTTAAATTCTCTTTAAGGTTACTTGTGATTAATAATTCTCTTAAATTATTATTAGATATTAGCGTTGCCTGTATAAAGTTCGAGGGAATATCAACATTTGAGTTATTAAAAAAATTAATACCTATAAAATTTCCTTTATGATCGAAACATATAAAGTTTATATCTTTAATTTTTTCTTTTAAATTGAACACAGAATCAAATACAAAGGTGCTATTTTTATTTTCAATTATGCTACTAATTTGACTTTTGAACATTTGAGGGTTATGATCATCACTATCTCCATTTATTAGATAGTAAATATCTTCTCCTACTTTAAGATCTGAAGTTTTTTTAAATGGAACTACAGGGTAGTTTTCTGATGATTTAAAGGTAATTAAAATAATATTGTTTTCGTTTGGAAATATATTATTTATTGTTCCTTGTTCAAATTTATAAATTTCTTGTTCGGAATCATATATAATAATTTCATTTTGATCGTTAAAAATTCGTTTATATAATAAGTTATTTAAGCTGATTAAATTATTTTGATAATTGTCTTCATAGGTAGATAAAACATGATACAGGTATTGATTATCTTGTGTTTTTTCTTTGCTAAAAATTATTCCATTACCTTTTATGTGATGATCTTGATGCCAAACAATTAAAGAATCCATAATTTTTTGTTTTGTTGTATGCACGGAGGGCTTGTTTGAATCAATAAATTTTAGAGATACAAAAGAACTGTCTTTATTTGCTGAACGACGATGACTTTCTAAATAATGTTCGATAAAATTTATTACTTTATGATTTTTATTTTTTATGATTATTTTTAGATTAATTTTGGATTTATCTTGAGAATCAATACGAGCGTATAATTCCATATATTCTTTGTGCGGGTCTATGAATAATATTTGTTGTTGATTATAAGTATAAACTAATTTGATTTTTAATATTATTTTAGATTTATTTTCCTTATTTTTTAATAATGGTAATGTAATCGGATCTTTATGAGTTAAAACGGTTAATTCGTCCATAGAAAATGCGATCATTGGCGCTTCATCATTGTGTTCGATTTTAAGATTATTAAAATTTTTTTTAAAACTATTAAGTTTTCGCATTAAATAATTTTTATGGTTTTCGCTTGTCAAATCGGTTATTATGCCTATATTTTTAGGATTTTGTTTATGTTGAGAAAAAATTTCTTCTAATCTTTTTTGGATATGCAAAATATTAATAGCTTGAGAAAACTTGTCTGTTGTTGTAGGATTATTAATAGTATTACGGTTCATACCAATAATTTGTCCTTTTTGGTTAAAAACAGGTCCTCCGCTATTTCCATTATCTATTTCTATATTAAAATCAATAAAAGCTTCATTTAATTTAGTAATATCTCCTCTTTTTAATAAATTCCTTTTTATTGATTGTGTATTTTTTATGTTCGTTAAGCTTGGTAAAAAATTTTCTAATGGAAATGATTCTTGAGATCCCATGCTATAAACTATTTGTTGAATTTCTGGTTTTATAAATGAATGCGGTTCCGGGAAAGCTGTTTTTAGAATTTCTTCAATTTCTTTGAATTTAGTTGCATTATTATCTTGAAAAGTTAATATTCCGATATCATCAAAACCTTCGTTATTAGAAATAAAAGTAAAAATTTTGGCATCTTTATATGAATTAAAATAAGTATTATAAACTTTGATTTTAGAATTTTTCCCTGGTTCTAAAACATGAGAATTTGTAATGATGTAGTATTTATATTTATAATAAGAAGATTTTTCAGATTTTTCTGCTGCATAAATAAATCCTGATCCTAAATATCTAGAAAATTCGATCGAGAAAGTGATTTTTGATATATTTTCTATAATTTTTGATATATCTTCTTGAATAATATCAGAAGGTTTTAATTTTTCAGATTGTTCAAAAAAAGATTCATCTATAAAAGATAAAGCAAAAGTATTTAAGAATTTTTTAGATACATCTATATATTGATTATTTATTTGCTGCATTAATCCATTAAATTTACCTTCTTCGTTTAACTTAATTAATAATTGTATTTTCGGGTTATTTTCGATTTGATTAGAGTTTAGTTCCATAGGTATTAAATATTGTTTTTTTATTTTATCTTGAGGAGATGTTAAATTTTCAAAATCGCTATCATCATCTTCGTCTGTTAAACTTTCATAACTATCTGAAAAACTAGATATTGATTCATGATCACTTTCATATTCATTATGGATTTTTTTGTCTTTAATATTATTATTAAATTTTTTATACATTCGTTCACAAAAATTATAAATATAATTCGAAGTAATAATGTAATTAATTTCCATTTTATGCGACTGTTGAGGAAATGAAATTCCAATAAATTCACCTCTTTTATTGAAAAAAATTTTATTATTTTTTCCTTTAATAGAGATAGATAAAGTATTTGATTGGTTTTGATCATATTCTTCACTTATAATTCCTTCTTGAAAGGGTTTGATATTGTCATTAATATCTAAAGTAAATCCATAAACTGTTTCGCCTTTATGAAAATTATATTTTTTTATTTTTGGAAAAAGATTATTATTTGTTGGTTGTTGATTGTCGAAAATTTTTTGTAATTTTTGTTGTATTCCTTCAACAATTTGGTATTTATTTTTATTTTCTTCGTCTATGATATTTTCATTATAATTATCGTATTTAATTGATATGTTAACATTCGACGTTAATATTTTTTTATAATTAAAATAATAGAATATAAAAGTTATTAATATAAAAAAATAAACTAATAGTAATAAATAATTTTTTTTAATAATGCGAAGGATATTCATTTTATTTAATTTTTTAATTAAACCTTTTCTTAGATTGATATTTAAAAATGATGATTTGATTTCAAATCCGCTAATGAATTTAAAATTAAATATTTTCTTTTGACGCGATTTTACAAGTACATTTAATATTATATAATAAAAAAATTAATAAAATGTTATTATTAGAAGACTTGACATAGACTTGACATAATGTTTAAAAAGTAATAGAATAAATTTAGCAGTCATGATAATTGAGTGCTAAATTATTTATAGTTTTTATATAATAAAAATTTTTTTAATCGATAAATACTTGACAAGATGGTATTTTATTAGTTACAATAATTCCAGCAGTCATGATTCGTGAGTGCTAAATTTGTTTAAATCAGATAGAGTTGTTGAAAAAAAAGTTAAATTTTTAAAATAAAATAAATTATTAAAATTATTTTAGTT
Organism: Candidatus Phytoplasma australasiaticum subsp. ipomoeae; assembly: GCF_024425275.1. Taxonomy (NCBI): domain Bacteria; kingdom Bacillati; phylum Mycoplasmatota; class Mollicutes; order Acholeplasmatales; family Acholeplasmataceae; genus Candidatus Phytoplasma; species Candidatus Phytoplasma australasiaticum. Next base: position 13,547 of record NZ_JALQCV010000009.1, on the reverse strand, counting down.
ATATTTAAAAAAAATTAAATTTATTTTGGAAATTTTTATTTATATGATGTAAATGTGGCGAATATGTTTCAATATTCAATTGATTATAGATGTGTTTTGATAATGATTAGTAAAATAAGCCAAATGTAAATATGATAATAATATTATGACAAAGATAAATTTAAATCTATTAAATTAAAGGTAAGAAATTTTTATATAAAGAATAGAAGATAAAATTATGATGATGACAAAAATTATATTTTTTCAAAGGATTTTAAAAATTGATTTCGAATAGAGAAAGATTAATTTTAAAAGCAATTATTGAACATCATTCAGAACATCAACAACCTATTAGCTCGAAATTTTTGTCGCGTTTATCTTATTTAAAATATTCTAGTGCTACTATTCGTTATGATATGGCTCAATTAGAAAAAAAAGGTTATTTATGCAAAACTCATGCATCTAGTGGTAGAATTCCTTCTTTAAAAGGATATGTTTTTTATTTTAATCATTTAATAACTAGAAATCATGATATTTTTCAGCAAATTTCTTTATTTGAGAATATTTTTAAGAATAAAAATTTTAATAAAGAAACTATTGTGAGAGAAGCATTAACCTTGTTAGGAAATGTTACTCGTTATCTTGTAATTTTAGCTTTTCCTAATGCTTTAACAACTCATAAGGTAGCCAAGATTGATTTAGTTTTATTAAGCCCTGAACAAGCTATTGTTTTAATAATAACTAATTATGGTCAAATTCGTTATCAGAGTATTTTTTTAGAACCTTGCAATAATTTTGATTTTCAAAACGTTAAAAGTATTATTTTAGCTATAAATAACACATTATTAGATAAATATTTGTGTGAAGCAATTAAAATTTTGCAAGAAAAAAATATTGAAAATGATTTTTGTAATGCACAATTATTTGATAAATTAGTTAATATTCTAATAGAAATTTTTTATAACTTTAATACAAACAATTCCCATATTTATGGTATTAATAATTTAATTAACAATTTTAGTTGGGCCGATAGCAATACAATGAAAGAGATTTTACATATTTTAGATACTAATAAATTAAATGAAATGTTATTTGATGCTCATAAATACATTTTTAAATTTAATAATCGAATACGTTGGGTATCTTGTCATAAGTTTGCTATTATCTCTATTCCCTGTGAAATTAAAAAATTTCCAGATCAAAAAATGTTTATCGCGGTTTTAGGTCCTATGACTATGGCTTATCCAGAAGTAATTCCGCTGTTAGAATATTTGTCTGTAAATTTATCTCAAACTTTTTACAGTAAAACAAATTTGATTCCTGATAAATTGGAAGAAATTTGCAAATAATTTATTAAAGTATTATTAACAATAAAATATTAAATTTGTAAATAATAAAAGGAGTTTAATTCAAGAATTTATGAATTTTGAAGAATGTTCAAAACAAAACACTAATAATTGTAAACAACATGAAAAAAACATAGATGAAAATAATTGTTCTTGTAAGGAAAAAAAGGTTCAATCAAAAAAAGTTTCTTCTGATCACTCATCTTCCGAAGATAATGCATCTTCAGATATTAATCCCAATAAAGCAGAAACTTCAACATTGAATTGTGGAGATCAAAGTGATAATAAAAATTCTATTTCAGACATTGAATCTAATAAATTTATACCTAATGAAAATGATTTTCAAATGTTAAAAAAACAATTAAATGATTTAAAAGCAGAAAATGTTAATCTTAAAAGAGATCTGCAGGAAGCACATCAGCAAAGAACCAATGATAATTTGAAATATTTAGCTGATTTTGATAATTTTAAAAAACGTATTACTGTTCAAACAAATAGAGAAATTAAATATGCTTTAACAGATTTTATTAAAAATATTTTAATTCCTTTAGAACAATTCGAAAAGGTTTTAGAAATGCCTAAAGTAGATGACTCTGTTAAATCTTTTTTATTGGGTTTTAAAATGATTCATAAACAAGTTAAGGATATTTTACAAAAAGAAGGTGTAGAAGAAATTAAAGCTTTGGGTGTTAAATTTGATCCAAATTTTCATTATGCTTTGGAAAAAATATCAGATTTAAAACAACCTAATGGTATAAATGTTTTAGTTTTACAAAAAGGTTTTTTATATAAAGATTTAGTTATAAAACCAGCTATGGTAAAAGTAAATGAATGGAGTGATAAAAATAATGACTAAAAAAAATACAAATTCAAGTCCAATTATTGGAATAGATTTAGGTACTACAAATTCTTGTGTTGCTTGCATGGAAAATGGACAACCAAAAGTAATTACTAATTCAGAAGGGGATAGAACTACGCCTTCTGTGGTGGCTTTTAAAGGTGATGAAATAATCGTTGGTAAAGCTGCTAAACGACAGATGGTGACTAATCCTAATACTATTCTTTCGATCAAAAGAGAAATGGGTAAAAAAGGTTATTATAAAGAGTATAATGGTAAAAAATATACTCCTCAAGAAATTAGTGCTATTATTTTACAAAATTTAAAAAAACAAGCTGAAGATTATTTAGGTATGACTGTAACAGAAGCTGTTATTACAGTACCTGCTTATTTTAATGATGCTCAAAGACAAGCTACTAAAGATGCTGGTAAAATTGCTGGATTAGATGTTAAAAGGATTATTAATGAACCTACAGCAGCAGCTTTATCTTACGGATTAGATAAAAATACTCAAAAAGAACAAAATATTTTAGTATTCGATTTGGGTGGAGGTACTTTTGATGTTTCTATTTTGAATATTGCAGAAGGTAATTTTCAAGTTTTAGCTACTGCAGGTGATAATGTATTAGGTGGTGATAATTTTGATGATGCTATTGTAGAATTTTTAATTAGAATTTTCCGCGAAGAGCATGGAATTGATTTGAAAAAAAACAAAGATTTAACTGCTTTACAACGTTTAAGAGAAGCTGCTGAAATGGCTAAAAAAGAGTTAAGTAATGTTGTATCTACGGTTATATCTCTTCCTTTTATTTCTATGGCTGCTGATCAAACTCCTTTGCATTTAGAATATACTTTGACTAGAACTAAATTTAATGAAATCACTAAAAATTTAGTAGATCGTTGTATAACTCCTTTGAGACAAGTTTTGAAAGATGCAAAATTGCAAGTATCACAAATTGATCAAGTTATTTTGGTAGGTGGTTCAACAAGAATTCCGGCTATTCAAGAATTAGTTACTAGAGAATTAGGCAATAAAAAATTAAATAAAAGTGTTAATCCTGATGAAGCTGTTGCTTTAGGGGCAGCTATTCAAGGGGGAATTTTAAGAGGTGATGTTCAAGATATTGTTTTATTGGATGTAACTCCTTTATCCTTAGGGATTGAAACTTTAGGCGGGATATTTACTAAATTAATTGATCGCAATACTACTATTCCAACTTCCAAATCTCAAATTTTTTCAACTGCAGTAGCTAATCAATCTTCTGTTGATATTAATGTGTTACAAGGAGAAAGAGCATTAGCTAAAGATAATCAGTTATTGGGTAGTTTTCAATTAACAGGTATTCCACCTGCTCCAAAAGGTGTTCCTCAAATCGAAGTTACTTTTGATATCGATGTAAATGGTATTGTTTCTGTGTCAGCTAAAGATTTAGGTACTAATAGAAAACACAGTATTACTGTTTCAGGGGGCAGCGGTTTAAGCGAAGAAGAGATTCAAAAAATGATAAAAGATGCCGAAAAAAATGCAGAAACAGACAAAATTCAAAAAGAACGTATTGTTTTACGTAATGATGCTGATAATTTTATTTTCCAAACACGCCAAACTTTAGAATCTTTAAAAGATTCGATAGAAGAGCAAGAAAAAAATGATATCGAAGCTAAGATTCAAGATTTAGAACAAACTTTAAAAGGTGATGATTACGATTCTATTAAAGAAAAATTAAGTATTTTAGAAAAAGCTTCACAACAACTTGCTGTAAAAGCTTATCAAAAAGCGCAACAACAAAATAATAAAGAAAATCAAAATCAAGATACTACTCAAGAAACTGCTAAAACAGAAGATAAAGTAGTAGATGCCGAGTTTGAAGATAAAAAATAAGATAAAAAAATAATAAATCTAATAAAAAGCCAAAAAAAGTTATTAATATCTTTTTTTGGTTTATTTATTAATTTTTATTTATCTTATTACAACGAGGAGTTTTATTTTGAAACAAAAAAAAGACTATTATGAAGTTTTAGAATTATCACGTGATGCTAAATTGGATGATATTAAAAAAGCTTATCGACGTCTTTCGAAAAAATATCATCCTGATGTTTGTAAAGAAGCTAATGCTGATGCTAAATTTAAAGAAGTACAAGAAGCTTTTGATGTATTAAGTAATACCAACAAACGAGCTCAATATGATCAAATGGGTCATAATTTTAACAATCAAGGTTTTAATAGTGATTTTCAAGGTTTTCAAAGTGCTAATTTTGAAGAATTTGAAGATTTATTTTCAAGTTTTTTTGGACGTAGAAAAAGCAATCGCCATCAAGAAGATATTAAAGGTGAAGATCATCATATAAAATTAACTATTAGCTTTATGGAATCTGTTTTAGGTACTCAAAAAACTGTTACATTCAATGTTAAAGAAAATTGTGAAAAATGCGATGGTACAGGAGCTAAAACTAAAAATGACATTCGAATTTGTAATGTTTGTAAAGGAAATGGTTATATTTCTTATACTCAACAAGGTTGGTTTGTAAGTGTTTCGAAACAAATATGTCCTGAATGTGGCGGTAATAAAAAAATTATTTTAGCAGAATGTAAATTTTGTAAAGGTGTAGGTATGGTTAAAAGTGAACATAAAGTAACTTTAAATATACCTGCAGGCGTGGAAAGTGGTATGAGATTGAAATCCCCGAATCAAGGTCATCAAGGCCCTTCAGGGGCGCCTAATGGTGATTTGTATGTCGATATTAATGTTCAACCTCATAAAACTTTTCAACGTAAAGGCAATGATATTTTTTCTTCAATATTAATTAATTTTTATCAAGCAGCTTTGGGTACAATTATTAATGTCGACACTATTCATGGTAATGTTCAATTAAAAATTCCTGCTGGTACACAAACTGATACTAAATTTAGATTAAAAAACAAAGGAGTTCCTTATGTTAATTCTCCATTTAGTATAGGTGATCATTATGTTATTGTTAAAATTTATACACCACAAAATTTATCAAATACACAAAAAAAATTATTTGAACAATTAGAAGAATTAGAAGAATTAAATCGAAAATCTAAAACTAATTCATCTTGGTTTAATTTTTGAATCGCACAAATAAAAAAAATCATTAATAAAATAGTAAACATTATTAAATATATTTGTCAGTTTTAAAAGATATTTATAATATTGTTATCGAAAGTGCATAGCCTATCATGATAATAATCTTTGGAGGGGGGTCACCTAAACACTATAAAGTAGGTTTGATGAATTATCAGCCTCAATTTTAAAGTAACTGTGAACCACACTTAAAACTTGATTTAGAATTATATTGCAACTTAGATCTCCCGAAAAGGTAGATTATTAAAAAAAATTTAAAACAGCTTTTAGCTACTCCCCAAAAAAAGCGAAATTTATAGTAGTCATCAGTTTCATTCTAGAATGGGAATATTTTAGAACCACTTGACAACGATGAAAGGTAATAACCTTTACATAACGAAAGAGTTTCAATATTTGTAATTAGACATTAGACGCCGGATGCTTGGGAACTTGCTTGTCCGGTTCTGTGAGTGGCTAGTTTGTAATTGTATAAAAGAAATAATAAATAATATTTTTTTTAAACTGATTTCAGTTAATCTATTATGATAAATATCGCCATCATTATATGATTTTATAATGATGGTATTTTATTTATTTATTATTATATTTAATAATCTTTATAATCAGTTTAGATATAATAATTAATAAATAAAAAAATATAATATATTATTTTGTTTATTGAATTTGACTTTTTTTGTTAGTTAACAAAAGAAAGAAATTGGAAATTATGTATGATTTTAGTTAAATATCCTTTATTATCTCATTATAAACCCTACTTTTATTATGGTTTAGAAGAATATATTTTAAATTATTTTTTAAAGAATGATGATGAAATTTATTTTTTTTTCTGGACCATGAAAGGGGTAGTAATTGGTCGTAATCAGATTATTGAAAACGAAATTAATTTAGAATTTATTAAAAAAAATAAAATTGAATTTTTTCGTAGGCCGAGCGGAGGTGGTTGCGTTTATAATGATTTTAATACTCCGATTTTTAGTTTTATTTTTCGAAATAAATGTTTAGATTTTAGTTTTAAAAACTATTTAAATCGTATTATTAAAGCTTTTAATTGTTTAGGTATACCTTTATATTTTAGTGGTCGAAATGATATTTTATTAAAGGGTAAAAAAATTTCTGGTAATGCTTTTTGGAAAAATAAAAATGGAATTGTTATGCATGGTACTCTACTTTATCAATGTGATATTAATACAATGATACGATGTATTACTCCAAATAATCAAAAATTAATTTCTAAGGGTATTGATAGTGTACGTTCGCGAGTTACTAATTTAAAAAAATATCTTCCTGATATGACGCAATACGAATTAATTTATTATTTGGAAAATTTCTTAAAAAAGACAGAGTTAACTTTAACGAATAAAGATTTAATTTCTATTAATGAATTGGCTCTTAAATATAATTCTTCTACATGGTTATTTAATCATCCTATTTATTCTAAAATTTTACAACATCGTTTTGAATGGGGTGAAGTGAAAGTTTCTTTAGAATTAGAAGATGGTTATATTAAAAAAATGCAATTATGGGGTGATTTTTTTCATATTAGAGAAAATTTAGATAAATTTTGTGTTTTTTTTAAAAATATTTTATTCCGAATAGAAGAGATTCAAAAAGTTTTACAAAATATTAATATTAATGATTATATTTTAAATGCTTCAAATCAAGATTTTTTGTTTTTATTAAAACAAGGTGTAATCGATTATATGAAATAATAAATAATATTTTATAAATTTAGAAAATAAAATTTAATAAATAAATATTTTTTTAATTCGAATTAAAAAAATATTTTTTTCAAATGTGATTTAATCTAGATAATGTCAAAATATTATATTATTATTTTTTATATAAATATTTTTAAAATATAAAAGTTAGTTTTCAGGTAAATAGATATAATTAATTTTTTTATATAAGATATTATTTTTGATTACGAAATTAAAAAAATATTTATTAGGATAATTTATGCCAAACATACTTATTATTTTTAAATAATTTTCTTGTTTATCCTTCTTAATAAAAATGTATAATATAAGAAAGGTATATTAAAGGTTCATTATGAAGATTTTTTCATTAAAAAAAGTGATTATTAGCGCTTTATTATTAACAATTTCTTTTTTCATTGAATTTGTATTTACTAAATTTTTTTTTCAAGATTGTCACGGAGCTTTAATAAAATTAGAATTATTACCTATAATTTTAATAGGTTTTTTGTTTGGTTTTAAATTTAGTTTATGTGCTAATTGTATTTATGTTGCGATCCATACCGCTTTAGAATGGTCTATTATTACCGCATTTAGTTTAAATAGAATAAAATATTTGCAATTATTGTTTGTAGTATTTTTTTTTATTTTACCATATATGGCTTATTCTTTGTCTGGTTTATTTTATACTCGAAAATCGCCATATTTAATTAAAAAAAATATTATAACTAGTTTATTATTAATTTCTTTGATTCAAATTATTTCTTATATAGTGTGTATTTATATTTTTTATTATTATGCTTATGACTCTGTGTTTTGTATATTTGAATCAGATTCTTGGATAATAAACCAATTAAACCTTAATTTATCTGTATATTGGATATTTTTTATTTATATCAATGTCACCATTTGGTTAACTAATTTAGTTATTGGATCTATTTTATGTTTTTTAAAACCTATTATTAACGAAAATATAGAATTAGGCTTATAAGATTTATTTTATTTTTAATATTTTAGATAAATTTATTAACGATTTTTAAATAATCTAATCTGGGGCGATAACTATAAGGTATTTGCCATAATTCGTTAATAAAAGTTTGATAATCAATACTTTTTAACGAATATTGTTTTGTAAAATTAATTAAAAAAGATATGGGCATATAGAAGTATTGGTTATAGCGTTTAAAATTAATAATTAAAAAAGCTATTCCTTTTAGTTCGTGTATGTTTTGTAAACAAACCTTTTGATGATTAGGAATATTTTTTAAAGGAAATTTATTTAAATTATTTGTTTCTTTAACATCGAAAGACAAATATTTACCTTTATAAATACCTTGATAATCTGGTAAGGATTTTAAACGATAATAAGCTTCTACAATTTTGGTTTTATTTCTTTGAGCATATTCCACTTTAACTACTTGTATAGGGATCTCGTTTTTATGAATAAAAGCAATTTTATTTTCCTTATAAAAATTATTAGTTAAATTAATATCTTGTTCTAATTGTTTGCCTAAATTGCTTTTTTTATTATAAGTAAAATTTTGATTATTTATTTTAATCGGATATTTCATATTTTTATTTATTTTATAACTTTCTAAATAAATATAAAAAATTGATATTAATTTTTTTAAAGCTATAATAAATAGTGATTAACCAAATAAGAGTGGTTTCAAAAATAATTAACATCACATTAAATTTATTTATTTTTATTTTCCCAATATAATATTTATATTATAAATTTTAATTAATAATGATAAAAAAATTAAAAGAATCGGTAACAAATGTTTCGAAATTGTTTAAATTAATGATATATATTATTAATTTTTTAAGGAGTTCTATTAAAACAAATGCAAGAAATCAATTTTTTCGCTTTAGGGGGTATAGGGGAGAATGGTAAAAATTTTTACCTCTTAAAAATCAATTCTTCTTATTTTATTTTAGATGCTGGTTTAAAGTATCCTAGTGTATTGGTTAATGGTATTGATGCTATTTTACCGGAATATCATAAATTAGAATCTATTAAAAATGAAATTAAAGGTATTTTTATTACTTCAGCTTTAGAAACTTATTCAGGAGCTTTACCTTATTTAATTAAAGAATGGTCTATCCCTATTTATGCTTCTGATTTTGCTTTAGAAGTAATTAAATTTAATTTAAAACAAGCAAATATAGATTTATCTTCTTTAAAATTGAATGTTATTAAAGATGATATGAAAATTATTATTGATAATATTCAAATTTTTGTTTTCGGGATATCTCATTTTTTGCCAGGAACTTTAGGTGTAGCTTTTGAAACTTCTTCGGGAATGATTATATATATGAGTGCTATGCATATGCAACAATCTAAAAATAATTTTTTTCAAACTAATTTTACAACTTTAGTGGAATTAGCTCGTAAAAAGGTTTTAGCTTTGTTATTAGTTTCACAAGGTTCTTTAAGTTTAGTAAAACCTAAACGAGAAGAAATTTTAGAACATCATTTAAGTAGTTTTTTTGGGAGCATAGAAAATAATGTTATTGTTACTTTTTTAATTCCAGATTTATTAAAAATTCAAATGGTTATTGATTTGGCTGTACAAGCTAAATTGAAAATTATTATTTTAGGTCGTAAGAGTGAAAAAATTATTGATATCGCTTTATTAAAAAAATATTTAAAAATTCCTGAAAATACTTTAATTAATTTAAAAAATTCTAAGGATTATTTAAAATATAAGAATGTTGTGGTATTAGTATTTGGTAGACGTTTTGAATCTTTTTACCGTTTGCAACGTATGTGCAAAAAAACTGATCGTTTAATGAGATTGCATATATCAGACAAAATTTTATTATTTTCTGTTGATTTGCCTGGTATTGATAAAGTTCAAAATAAAACTGTTGATATATTAGCAAGACATGGTTTTCAAGTAGAATTTTTAATTAAAGATTTGTTTCAAAATGTATCTTATGATTATCAAGAATATTTAAAATTATTGTTGTCTTTATTAAAACCAAAATTTTTTTTGCCCATTGTAGGCGAATATAGACATCAATATTATGTAAAGAAAATGGCTCAAAATTTTAATTTTCCGGATAATAAAATTTTTTTGTTAGAAAATGGTGATATGTGGCTTTATGATAGCGTACATAAACCTTTAATTAAAAGAAATTTTTTTAAAAATTTGGGTGAAATTTTAATTGATGGCACACCGGTTATAGATGGCAATAATTTTATTATTAAAGATCGTGAATTATTAGCTAATGATGGTATTTTAATTATAGCTTGTAATTTAGATTTACGTTTGCGTAAGGTTATCGGAGATATTGATAATATTAAGTTGGTTAGTAAAGGTTTTTTAGATAAAATTAAAATAGAACCTTTAATTCGTCAATTAAAAGAATTATTTTTGAAAATAAGCACACAATTTATACATATTAATAAACAAATTAAATGGAGTGATTTTAAAAATAATTTACGAGAAGAGTTATCTAAATTTATTTTTAAAGCTACTAAAAAAAAACCTGTTATCATTCCTGTTTTAATCTCAGCAACTCGTTCATCGATAGATAAAGATTTAAATTTTACTTCAAATATTGTAATTGAAAGCAAAGGATAATTTTACAAATGGTAGCACATATTTCACAATACCCACAATTTGACATTTTGTTTTATGCTTTAGGCGGATTAGGTGAAGTAGGCAAAAATATGTATGTGGTAGAAATTCAAGGTAGAATTTTTATTATGGATTCGGGTATGTCTTTTTCTGAAGATTCTTTTTTAGGTATTAATTATATAATTCCTAGTTATGAATATTTAATTAAAAATGAACATAGAATTGAATGTCTTTTGATTACGCATGGTCATGAAGATCATATCGGTAGTATTCCTTTTTTGTTGCGTAAAGTTAAAATACCTAAGATTTTAGTAAATGGTATTGCTTACGATTTGATTGAATTTAAATTAACAGAGCATAAATTACAAAAATATATGCATATTTTGGAAAAATATGAAGAAGAATCTGAATTATTATTCGGACAGGTTAAAGTATCTTTTGTACGCTTGAATCATTCGATACCTGATACTTTTGGCATTGTTTTTAATTATAATAAAAATATTATTTTTTATACTGGTGATTTTAAAATTGATCATACTCCTGAAGGTCCTTTAGCGAATTATGCTAAATTAGCTGATTTAGGTAAAAAAGGAGTTTTATGTTTATTATCAGATTCTACGAATGCCCAACAAAAAGGATTTATAGAATCTGAAAATAAAATTGGTGATACTATTAATAATTTATTTTATCAAATTAAAGGTAGAATTATTATTGTTACTTTTGCTTCTAATTATTATCGTATTAAACAAATTATTCAAGCTAGTGTTTTAACTAAAAGAAAAGTAGCTGTTTTTGGCCGTAGTATGGAAAAAGCAATCGAAGTAGGAGCTAAAAACGGTTATTTAAAAGTGCCAAAAGAGTTTTTAGCAAATAGTAATAACATTAATGCTAATGATGAAAATATTACTTTATTATGCACCGGTTCCCAAGGGGAACCATTAGCTGCTTTAAGTCGTATGGCTAATGGCACTCATCGACAAATTAAATTAAATCATAAAGATACGGTGATTTTTTCATCTTCTCCAATTCCGGGAAACCAAGATAGCGTTAATAAAGTTTTAGATTTACTTTATAAAATGGAAGTTAATGTTATTTTGCATGGTTTTTTAGTAGATACTCATGCTTCCGGGCATGCTAGTCAAAATGATTTAAAATTAATGTTAAACTTGATTAAACCCCGTTTTTTAATTCCAGTTCATGGTGAATATGTTATGTTAATGGCTCATAAAAAATTAGCTATTGAATGCGGTATACCTTCCGAGAATATTTTTATTTTGGATAATGGAGATGTTTTAGGATTAAGTCCTTCAAAATCTGAATTAGTTGGCAAAATTCCTTATGATGATATTTATATTGACGATTCTGGCTTAGAAGATTTAAGTAATTCTATAATCAAGGAAAGAAAAATTTTAAATGAAGAAGGATTGTTATCTATTATTGTTAGTATGGATTGGAAGAATAAAAGAATTATTAATCATCCAATGGTCGTATCTAGAGGATTTATTTATATGAAAGGTAGTGGTGATTTTATTCAAAAAATATCTAATGATATTAAACATATGATTCAAAAATTGTTATCTTCTGAAAAAGTTAATGAAAATTATTTAATAAAAGCTATTATTAATTTTATTACTCCTCGTATTTATGAAACTACTTTACGTAATCCTTTAATTTTGCCTATTATTGTACCTATTTAAAAAAATTTTTAGTTTAGAAAGGTTTGTGAATTTTTATGAATTTCACTAAATTATCTGATAAGAGCATATATAATAATTATCCTATTAACAATTTAACTTGTGCAGTGTATGCAAGATATAATAAAGATAAAAATTTAGCAATTTCAAAAGAATGGTATACTATTTCGCCAAAAATAGTTATTAATTCCGATTTAAAAATTTTTTCAGAATTAATTTTGGTTTTTGAACATATTGATAATGATAATCCGGAATTTTTTTTACAACCAGGTCAAAAGATTAATATTATAACGGGTCATTTATTTATTAATAAAAATATATCTAAAGAACAAGGAATTTTGTTGATTGATAAATTTATTCATGTAAGTGAATAATTTATCAAAAAAATTAATTTACTTAAGGTATTTAAATTAATTTGCAAAATAGTTATATAAAGCCAAGGAGGTTTATTGTCATGCCAGAGTTACCAGAAGTAGAAGTCATTGTAAGGGCTTTAAATAAAAAAATAATAAATCGTTATATCAAAAATATAGATATTTTTTATGAACCTATTATCGGCAATGGGCGCAAAAGATGCGCATAATTCCGCTATTTAACGAATAGCCTGGAGTGATAATCTCCAGAGGTCACGTAAACACTGTAAGGTGGGCTTGATTAATTATCTCGAAAGAGTAATTGATAACAGCAAAAGCACGCAAGCGCGATGAGACGAAATATCTAGTCAATAAGTCAGCGCCAGACCAGAAGTTAAGGAGAAGGTGAAAATCCCTAAGCGGTTAAGTAGCGTGGTAATCTGTAAACATTCTGGTAAGATATTGACACCAGGATTAGGAAAGATATATAATATAAAAACTTTGGTATTATATATATTATCAATATGGTTAAAAAACTAACCCTTTTCTACACTAATTTCATTAAAATATTGTTATTAATATTTTTATGAATGCTCCAATTGGCAACAATTGTAAACTGCACCTAACACTTCTCGTAGAATTATGTCGTAACTTTGATCTCCCTAAAAGCACCACCAAAGGGTTAAAACTAACAGCTGTTAGGCTCAAGGGAAAAGCGAAACTTACAGTAGTCGTCAGTTTAATTCTAGAATTGGAATATTTTAGAAGAACCTGACCACGGCAAAGGGTAATAACCTTTACATGGCGAAAGAGTTTCAATATCTGTAATCAGATATTAGGCGCCGGATGCTTGGAAACTTGCTTGTCCGGTTCTGTGGGGGGCTAATTGCGAATATGAAAGTTAAATTATCAATGCACTTTCTAAACCGAGTTAATCTATCCCGATAAA
>NZ_JALQCV010000008.1:0-21647 GCF_024425275.1 Candidatus Phytoplasma australasiaticum subsp. ipomoeae | reverse complement strand
TTTTAAGAACTGCTGTAATTCACTATTCTTTCGTTTAATGAACCATTCTTATCCTTTCAGTGTTTATCTGCACTGGTGATTGGTTAAATCACTCGATATTTAGGCCTCTTTGGCGCCCATCGATAAAGCTTTAAAATGATCTAAATGCGAATGGACTCCTCCATCAGACACCAAACCCAATAAATGTAATTTACTTTTATTCGTTTTAACGTGTTGAATTACTTTTAAAAAACATTTATTTTCGAAAAAACTACCATCTTTAATTTTTCTATTAATATAAGTTAAAGATTGATGAACTACTCTACCAGCTCCTAAATTTAAATGCCCTACTTCACTATTACCCATTTGTTGAGCAGGTAATCCAACTGCTTCGCCTGAAGCTTGCAACATATTAGAAGGAAAATTAGAAAATAAATAATCTAAATAAGGAGTTTTAGCTTGCGCAACAGCATTACATTTTTGTTGCATTGATAAACCTAATCCGTCTAAAATAATTAATCCTACAAAATTCCGCATTTAATACCTCTTTATTTTATTTTTGGTTAATTATGAATTTATCACTGTAGACATCACCATCCTACCAAAATATAAAAAAGAATGTCAAATATTGCAAAATAATGAACTATTAAATGAAAACTAACAATTTTTAAACAAAAAAATCAAAAAATAATTTAATATAAATTTTGAAATTATATCTTGGTTTATATTTTTTTGATTTCTACTTATATATTTTTAAATCTGTAAAAAAAATCATTTAATAAATAATTTCGTTTTTTAAATCTTTTAAAAATAATAAATTTTTTATTTTTTGATGCTGTTTTTAATTTAAATTAAAATTAGTAATAATCATTTCATAAGTGTAATTTTTACGATTAGTTCTTTGATAATTAATAAATCGATCAACAGGAATTTTAATTAAATAAAAAGATTGATATAAAAAATTAATTAGAGTAGTATCGTGATTAGTTAATATCCATTTAACTCCTCTGACATGAGCCGCTTTTAAATTTTCGCATAATTCTTTTTGATGATCTTTATCAAATATTTCAATGCTATAACTATTAAAAGTTTTGGTGTCAGAATCATAAGGGGGGGCAAAAAAATAAAATCATTTTTTTGAGCTTGTGCAATAATTTTTTTATAATCATTGTGAAAAAAAGAAATTTTATTTTTATGATCTTTTAAAAAAGTAATTATCTTGTTTAAATTATTTTCATTGATAATATTAGATAAAGTAATTTTGTCTTTGCCATTAAAAGGAGTGTTAAATTTATTTTCGAAATTAACATGATATAAACCATTAAAACAAGTTTTATTAAGAAAAATAAAAAGAACAGTTTTTTGCACATCATCTAATAAAACTGGATTTTGACGACAAAAATTATAATAAAATTCTTTTTTTTCGTGATTTTAATTTTTCAACATGTTTTTTTAGTAACTCAAGCACATAAAAAGAATTATTTTTTAATGTTTGCCAAGCAATTATTAAGGTTTATCAGACAAATTAGCTTTTTGTGGTAATAAATATAAAAAACACTACCTCCCCCTAGAAAAGGTTCAAAATATGTATTATATTAAAAATTTATAATAATATTTAAAAAAGATAATAATTGACTTTTACCTCCTACCCATTTTATAAATGGTTTAATGCACTTTTTTCTTTCATTTTAATTACTTTATATACAATTAATCAATAAATTATTATTTAATTACCGTTTATTGTTTTTTATCATAATTATATTTATTTTGATAATCTATGCTTAATTAATTTAAATATTATAATTTTGGATATATAAGAATAAAAAGATCTTATTATTATTCGTAAAGTATAAATTAAAATATAAAAAAAGTGATTACTTAATAAGGTCAAAAAAATTACTTTCAATATGTATAATTTATAATTGATGGTTTTTCTGTAAAATAATAAAATATTATTGTAAATGAAAAATTTTATATATTTAAATGTTATCCATTTTTATATTAAAAATTAATTAATTTTAAATCGGCTTGTCAAAAATAATTTTTATTTTTTTATTGAAAAATTTTTAAAGTAATATAGAATATAAATTGTAAATTAGTTAGATTTAGTTTCTGATTGAAAACAAAAAAAGGGTATTATTTAAAAAAATATGCGAAGTTTATGGTATTTAACTTTTTTATTTATAGTTCTAAATATGTATAACTACCAAAATGTAGTTGTAGCTATGCCGCCAAGAGAGGAATTTATTGGCCAAACTAGAATTGTTCATGTATCTATTGGCAATATTAATATTTTAAAACAACATGCCATATTTAATAAATATTTCGATTGGAGTTTACAAAGCGCTCGTTATAATGAAGATTTAGAAGATTTCAGCATGATTTGGACAATTAAAGATCCAGACCCAAATTTATTAGGTGTTTTTTTTGATGGCGGAATTAGACATGGCCAAGATGATACATATAATTTGCAAGAATTAAAACATATGGGTAATGGCGCTAATAATATGTATTGTATATTTCTAAAAAATAATTAAATATTAATTTATAATTAGATTA
Source organism: Candidatus Phytoplasma australasiaticum subsp. ipomoeae (assembly GCF_024425275.1). Lineage (NCBI taxonomy): Bacteria > Bacillati > Mycoplasmatota > Mollicutes > Acholeplasmatales > Acholeplasmataceae > Candidatus Phytoplasma > Candidatus Phytoplasma australasiaticum. Next base: position 19,109 of record NZ_JALQCV010000008.1, on the reverse strand, counting down.
AATATTAATTTTAATTAAGTTATCATTATATTTGCATTAAATGTGATAATAGATACAAAACATTTTAAAATGTACCTCCCGCTTTTGCAAATAAATATTTATCAATAAATAACAAAGATAAATTAATGACAACTTAAAGTTAATTTTTATTATTATCAGAAAAAATAATTTTAATATTTTTTTAAAATATTATTAAAGCCTAAATATTAGGAAAAATTTTTTATTTATTATTTACGGGAGGCTATCATTTTAATATGAAAAAATAAAAATAATTTTTTTAAAAAATTTAATATATTTATATTTAAAAAAATTATTAATATAATAACTTTAAAATTATTTTTATTTAATTAATTTTTAATTTATATCAATTTGGAAAAAGAAATAGATGATAATGAGTTTTAAAAAAAATTTTTCAACTTTTAATTTATGCATTTTATTGTTTATTATTATTTTTATTTTTTTAATAAAATATTTTTTTATGATAAAAAAAAGTGATTATATTAATTTATATTTATCGCAAATTTTGAAAAATGATATTGTCGAAACATCAAATAATACTGAAAAAAAAGAAAAAATTTCTTCAGATTTTTATAAATTTAAAATTAATTTAAAAGATTTAGAAACAATACAAAAATATATTTTTGAACAAAATTGTGATAAAACATTATCAATGGCAAACAATACTGAAGAAGAAGAAAAAATAATTAACAAAATAAAAAATCAATGGAGTTTTTTTTTAAAAGTTAAAATTAAAAGAGATAAAAATTATATTGATAATTTAGATTTTAAAATTAATAATTTAATGAACAAAGAAAAGTTAATAAGATCAAAAATTGAAACATTAGAAGATAAATTATCAAAAAAATCGAATGATATCGATAAAAACAGATCGTTATTAATAATTAATAATTTAAAAAAACAATATCAATTTAACCAAGAACGTTTTCAAAACTTCGAAAATATTAAATTTAATTTTGTTAAACATTCTAATGACACATTAGATAAACAAAAAGACAAATTACAAAAAAAATTATATTCTTTTTATGAATTAGAATAAATAAATTATAAAATTTATAATGTTAAAATCATTATAAAATGGAATTATTTTTATTAATTGAAATGATTAAATCTCTATAAAAAATGGCTTTATCAAAATCTAATTTTTTAACCGCTTCTTTCATTAATTTTTTTAATTTAATTAATTCTTTTTTAGTAACATTTTTAGGATTAAGATTGATTTCCTTCATAAAATCTTTTTGATGATTTTGACTAAAATTATTAATATTTATCTTTTTATTAATGATTTGAGGATTAACATGATATTTTTGATTATATTCTTGCTGAATAATTCGTCGTCTATTGGTTTCGGCAATAGCTATTTTCATAGCATCTGTAATGTTATCTGCATACATAATTACTTGGCCTTGAATATTGCGAGCAGCTCTACCAATTATTTGAATCAAACTACTTTCATTTCGTAAAAATCCAGCTTTGTCAGCGTCTAAAATAATCATTAAAGAAACTTCCGGTAAATCTAAACCTTCCCTTAATAAGTTAACTCCAATTAAACAATCATAAATTCCCATACGTAATTTTTGTAAAATTTGTAAACGTTGTAAAGCTGGAATTTTACTATGTAAAAAAGTCACTTTGATACCCATTTTTTTTAAATAAAAACTTAAATCTTCACTAAAATTAATGCTGATAGTAGTTACTAAAACTTTTTCATTTTTGATTTGGCGTTTTTTTATTTCTTCAAATAAATCATGCATTTGATTTTGAGTTGATCTAATTTCAATTTGAGGCTCTAAAATAAAAGTTGGCCTAATTATTTGCTCTACTATAGGAATATTTTTGTTTAATTCATACCTTCCTGGTGTTGCTGATAAATAAATGATTTTATCTATTTTTTGTTCAAATTCTTTAAATTTTAATGGTCTATTATCTAAAGCGCTAGGTAGACGAAACCCATATTGAATTAATTTTTGTTTCCGCGAGTAATCTCCAAAAAACATACCTTTAATTTGCGGAATAGTAATATGAGATTCATCAATAATAATTAAAAAATCTGAACCAAAATAATCAATTAAAGTAGTTGGAGGTTCCCCCTTTTTTTTTAAAGATATATGTCTTGAATAATTTTCAATACCCTTACAATAACCTAACTCTGTTAACATTTCTAGATCATATTTAGTTTTTGTTTCAATTTTTTGAGCTTCTAAAATTTGATTTTGGGATTTAAAGTATTTAATCTGTTTAGTTAATTCTATTTTAATTCTTTTAATGCTTTCTTTTAATTTTTTAGGATTAGTTGCATAAATAGAAGCAGGAAAAATGATCACTTTAGTTAATTCTTTAACAATAGTGCCATCTATCATATTTAAAATTTGAATATTTTGAATTTTATTATCTTCGAAAATTAAACGAATTGCTTCTTTTTTTAAATTAGAATTTATAAGATCCAAAATGTTACCATGAACACGAAAATTACCATTTTTTAATTGTAAATCATTTCTACAATATTGTAATTCTATTAATTTTTTAAATAATGCATCCATAGGATAGTTTTGATTTTGATGTAAATATAAAATAGAATTTTTATAATCTTCTATATCTCCAATTCCAAAAATACAAGATACAGATGATACTACAATAACATCATTATTATCAATTAAAGCGTTAATAGTATTATGACGTAATTCTACTATTTCTTCATTAATAATTTTTTCTTTTTCGATATAAACATCACGAGATACAACATAAGATTCTGGTTGGTAATAATCATAATAAGAAATAAAATATTCCACTTTATTTTCAGGAAACATTTCTTTTAATTCATTAAAAATTTGTCCCGCTAAAGTTTTATTATGAGCAATTATTAAAGTTTTTTTATTGAGTTGATTAATAATATTAGCAATGGTGAAAGTTTTTCCAGTACCTGTAGCACCTAAAATTATTTGCTCCTTTTCCCCTTTATAAAAATTATTTAATAATTCTTTAATAGCTTGAGGTTGATCACCACTCGGTTTATATAAACTTTTTAATTTAAATTTCATTATGAGATTTATCCCTTATTTTTTTTAAATATTGACCAGTATAACTATCCGGATTATTGATAATTTCTTCTATATCGCCTTTAGCTACAATATAACCACCATTTTTTCCTCCTTGAGGTCCTAAGTCGATTATATAATCAGCATTTTTAATAATATTTATATTATGTTCAATCATAATTACTGTATTTTGTTGATTAATTAATGTACGTATTAAAGACATTAATTTTTCAATTTCAAAAAAATGTAATCCTTTTGTCGGTTCATCCAATATATAAATATTTTTTGAAAAATAATTTTTATATATTTTTTTAATTAAAATCAATCTTTGTTTTTCGCCATCTGATAAATTATCTAATTTATTACCTAATTTTAAATAATTTAATCCTACGCTAATTAACAATTCTAAAACAATTTTAATTTTTTTATGATTATGAAAAAAAATATATGCTTCAGATATATTCATGTCATAAATATTAGCAATAGTTTGATTTTTATATCTAATAGTTAAGGTTTCAGAATTAAATCTTTTACCTTGACATTGATCACAGGTAATTATAATATTAGGTAAAAAACCCATAAAGATTTTTTTAACACCTTCTCCCTGACAAGCATGACAAAAAGCAGAAACAGAATTTAAAATAAAACGGCGTTTGTTATAACCTTTAGCTCTTGCTTCAGGAGATTGAGAAAATAAGTTACTAACAATTTCTGAAATTCCTAAATAATTAATTAAATGATATTTAATAATTTTATTAAAATTTGGCGATTCTATATGAATAATATCTTTGAAATTATTTTGATTTTCTGAAAAAATAACTTGATTAAAACCAGGTGTAATATTTGTAGAATTTTTAATTTTTTTTAAACCTTTATATATAACTTCATTAAGTAAAGTTGATTTTCCTGATCCAGAAAAACCAGTAATCACAACGAATATATTTAAAGGTATATCAATATTAATATTTTTTAAATTATTAACGCAAGCATTTCTTATTTGAATAACGTTTGTAGAAGATATTTTTGGTTTTATTATGTTTTCAAAAGAATAAATTTTTTTTAAATATTTACCTGTTAAACTATTTTTATCTTCTAAAATATTATTTATTTTTCCATAACTTACAATATTACCACCTTTATTACCAGCTTCAGGGCCTAAATCAATAATATAATCTGCAGATAATATAATTTCTTGATCATGTTCTATAATTAATACAGTATTACCTAGATTTACTAATTGACGTAAAATCTTGATTAGTTGAATATTATTATATGGATGTAGACCGACAGATGGTTCATCAATGATATAAATAACTCCTGTTAATCGAGAAGCAAGCTGATTAATTAATTTAATTCTTTGTATTTCGCCCCCGGATAAAGAACTAATGTTTCGATTTAAATTTAAATATTCTAAACCTAATTTTTTTAATAAATTTAAACGTTTCTTAATAGCTATCAAGGCATCTTGGGTATTGATTTTCGCTATCGAATTTAATGTTATATTTTCTAGAAAATTTAATAATTCATTAACAGTTAAATTGGTTAATTCATAAATATTTTTGTTATTAATTTGATAAGATAAAGCATATTTATTTAATCTAGCTCCAGAACAATCAGGACATACAGTTAAAGATTTAAATTGATTTAACCAATTTTGAATATTATCATAATTAGCAAAATTTGTTTGATAATATTCTAGAATAGGAATAATTCCGATAGGGAATTTTAAACTTTCATTAGGTAATTTATCAGGACCATATAATAAAATATTAATGATAAATTTATTCATTTGGTTTAAAGGCAAATTAACGTCAATTTTATATGTATCTAAAAAAACTTTTAATTTGTCTTGAATATTTTCTGTCGGATTATTTTGTTGTTCAAAAGGCAATATAGCTCCATCCAAAATAGATTTATTTTGATCTAAAATTAATTTTTCATCAAAAATCATTATACTGCCTAAACCTTTACAATGATTACAAATTCCTCTTTTTTTATAAAAAGAAAATAAATTCATTTTATTTTCTAATTGAGTTAAAGAGTTTTTGCCATCATTATAATCTAAATCAAAAGATATTATTTGTTGATTTGGTAACATAATTAATATTTTCTGTTTATTAAATTTTATAGCTAATTCTAAAGAAGAAATTAAACGTGTTTTTATTTGATGGTTTATAGTTAAATGATCAATAATTATAAAAATATTATTTATTTCATTTATTTCTAAATAATCAATTTCTTTAATGTTATTAAAGGTAAAAAAATTGTTATTAATTAAAAAACGATTAAAACCTTCTTTTATTAACTTTAAAATGATTGAATGAAATATCTTTTTTTGATTATCATGTAATGGAGATAAAATTATAATTTTTTTGTTGTTAAAAAAATTTAATAATTTATTCATTATTTGTTCTATATTATATTTTTGATAAGGTTGATTATTTTGTATATCGTAATAAACACCTATATGCGCATAAATTAATTGTAAATAATGATAAATTTCTGTAATAGTGCCAACAGTATCTTTAGAATTATTAACAATTTTTTTTTTTTCAATATTGATTACTGGAGCTAAACCTGAAATACAATTAATATTAGGTTTTTTTGCAAATTGAAAAAATTTACGATCATAAAAATTTAAAGACTCTAAATAAATTCTTTTACCTTCTTGATATAAAATATTTTGAACTAAAGAAGTTTTTCCAGAACCTGAAATACCAGTAAAAACTACTAACTTAAATTTGGGAATTTCAACATCGATATTTTTTAAATTATTTTCTCGAGCACCTTTAATTATAATTTTATCCTGTAAATAACTAAAATTTTGATTATCCATAAATATCCTTTATAAAATGTAAAATTTAAATATTTTTTAATTTTAAATTAAATAAGATTGCCAATATTTTCTTGATTATTGATTTTTCTGTGAAAATTGATAGTAAAATTATGAACTTCTTCACTTAAAAAAAATAAAAAACGAAATAAAAAACTTTTTTTATTTAATAAAATCTCTTTATTAGATAAAATTAAACTTTCTAATTGATGTTTATTATTTTTTTTTAAAGCACCTAAATTAAATTCCTTTATGAAATTTTTTAAAATTTTTTGACTAATATTGAATTGCCCTATGCCACCATCAACTAAAATTAAATCCGGAAGGGGCAAATTAAGATTAATTAATTTTTGATATCGGCGTTCAATAGCTTCTGCTAAAGAATTATATTCATTTGGGTAAATTTGTTTAATACGGAAAGCACAATAAGATTTTTTTTGTAATTGATAATTTTTAAACACAATAATGCCGCTCACAAAACATTTACCAAAAGAATGCGAAATATCAAAAACTTCAATATGATTAATATTTTTTTGATACAATTTTGATAATTCACTTAAAGCTATTGTTGTAGCTTCTAATTTAGCGCTATATAATAAATTATATTTATTTAAATTTTCTTCTGCGTTTTTTTGAGCTAATTCTTTTATTTGTTTTTCTTCTGTGTTAAATTTTACTGAAAACTTAGTATTAATTATTTTTTTTATTTCGGGTTTTTTCGTAATTAAATCCGGATTTAAAATAATTTTTTTAGGTAATAAATTGTTTTGATAATATAAATGTAAATAAGTAATCATATTATCAATGGGATCATCGATATATTCCGATACTATCTGATAATGTTCTTGAATTTTTCCTTGATACATTTTGAAAATATACAAAGAAATTTCATTTTTATTAAAACAAAAACCAATAATATCGCAGCTTAGATTAGTTTTTAATTCAATAAATTGTTTAATAGTAATATTGTTTAAATGTTCTAAAATTTTTTGATATTCTTGTGCTTTTTCAAAATTTAATGTTTTAATAGCTTGTTTAATTTCATTTTTAATTTTGTTAAAAATATTTTTATTTTTTCCTTGTAAAAAATCATTAATTCCTCTAATATTCAAAGAATAATCAATATATTTATTATTAGGACAACAAGGACCTAAACATTCATTAATTTGATAATAATGACAAGGTTTTTTAGAAATCGGTTGACAACGTCTTAAAGGATAAATTTTATGCAATAAACGTACTGTTTCTTTCATGCTATTATTATATGGATAAGGACCAAATACTCTAGTTTTTTCAGGAACTTTTTTATAATAAGAAATTTTTAAACGGGGGTGTTTTTCGTTAGTAATTTCAATATAAGCATAATTTTTATCATCTAACAGTTTAAAATTGTATTTCGGTATATGTTTTTTAATTAAATTAGCTTCTAATATAAAAGCTTCTACTTCATTATGAGTAATAATATATTCTACATCGCATATTTCTTGAATTAAATTACTAGTTTTTGAATTATGATTCTTTAAATAAAAATAACTTTTAATTCTTGAAAATAAATTCTTGGCTTTTCCGATATAAATAATATTATTATAACAATTTTTAAATAAGTAACAACCAGGTTTTCGAGGCAAATTATTAATTTTAGTTAATAAAAGAACATTAATTTTATTTTTTGTTATTTTTAAAGACATATTTCGTTTAATAACCATATTTAAATATTTTTTAGAAAATTAAATAATTTTAAATTATCCATCCTATTTATTGATTTAAATAGTTTTTTACTAAAAAAGGCACCATATACAGATGCCAATTTAATTTATTTTAAAATAAAAAATATTTAGTAATTTTGTTGAATTTAATATTAACCTTATAATAACTGAAAAACAATAAAAAGGCAAGTTTTATTATTAACATAATTTCATATAGGTGTTATTTTTGTTATAAATCAAGGTATATTAAATTTAATTTTTGGTAATTGTTAGTGATAATAAAATCACGAAAATAAAAAAATTTTTCTATATTTATTTTACATTTTAAAATATTTTTTAAAAAAATTAATAATATTTTATTTATTATTTTTTATAATATTTTGATATTTTAATTTTTAAAAAAAATTAATAATAAAAAATAAAAATCCCCTTTTTTTGCATCAGAAAAGGGATTTTTATGTTAAAAATAATATTTATTACAAATTATTTATAGTATATATAAATTAATATTATTTTAAATTGGCAATTTCTTTATATATTATTTATTTGATTTTGATAATTGTACATTTGATTTTTAATAAGCATCATTTGTTGTCGATTTTGATCGATTTTGATTTGAATATTTCGTAATTTATTAATTTGCGTTTGATTAACATAAAAGTCCATAATATCTATAGATTCCATCATTTTTTGTATTAATGATGAATGTTTTCTTTCTAATTCGATTATTGTCATTTTATTATCCAAAACTCTTAATATTAGTTCTTGAAAATGTATTTTTTTTCTTTGAATAGTTGTTATTTTGTTATGTATTTCGGTAATTTCTTTTAATAAATGATTAACATCTATATCTTGGAAATTATTCAAAATATTATTAATTTGTTGGTTTATAGCATTATATTGTAATAATAAATTTTCTAATTCATTAAATTCATGGATATTAACATCCTGAATAACATAATTATTTTGGTATAAATTATTATTATTCATTGCTATAACTTGGTTATTATTAGAAATACATAAAAATCCAAAACCAACAATAAATAAAGTTGAATAAAATAAAGTTAATTTGATTTTTAATTGCAACATAAAAAATTTATACCCCTTGTTATTTAAATTTTAACTAAATATTTTATATAGAGATAGTTAACTTTAGAAAAGGATTTATTTGGGGGGGGTATTTATTATAATTATTTTTAATTTGTTAATTCAATATCCCTTTTTAATATTGCTAATGATTTTTGTAGATAATTACAAATAAATATATTAATATTATATAATATAATTAAATATTTTAAATAAATTAATATAACATAACTATTAAAAATCTTATTTAATTTTCATGATAATTTTGATATTTTTTAAAACATTTCATCGCTTATTATATTTATTGATTTGGTAATATTTTTCATTTAAATGTTTTTTATCTTATTTTTTATTATGAAAATAATTTTTTTTTAATATTTTAGTATTATTTTATAATTATTTATTTTATTAAATATTTAATATTTTTTAATTTTAAAGCGTTTTATAATCGACTTTTTGACATTCTTCCTTTATAAACTTTTTGAATTTAACTAAGTTATATTCGATACTCTATATTTATAAATTTATTATAAATTATTTCAATTACTAAATTAAAATTTTTTAATTAGATTAATAAATGATATAAAAATAAAATTAAAAATTTACTTTGCTAACTATCAAAGTAACTTGATAACTTTATACATATTAAATTTTTTATTTCTTATAAAAAAATAATAAAGATTAACTTTTAAAGTTAATCTGAATAATTAATTATTAATAAATTATTTAGCATTAAAACTCAAATATAAAATTCAAATAATAATATAATAATTTAATGATTTTATTTTTTTTATTAATTTTTAAGACATAACAAAAAAATATATATTTCGTATTTGTTTAAGAATTAAAAAATAATTAAATTAAAAATAACTATCCTTTATATATTAAATTTAATATGTTTTTATTTTTAATTTTGATTAGATTTTGAATTTATATATAAATCTTTAAATATAAAAAAATTTTGCATATAAAGTTGAAATTTTTGATTTAATAAGGAATTTAATTTTATATATTGATCCTGGTATAATTTTATTTTTTGATGCACTATTATTTCAAGATTTTGTAAATTTTGTTTTTCTAATCTAATGGAACTTATTTGTTTTAAGGTTGATTCTTTTTGTGCTATTAATTTTGCGATTTGTTTTTCTATATTATTAATTTCTTGATTATTATAAACAGTTATACCTTGTGTTTGTAATTCGCTTTTTTTATTTTGTTGTTGTATTTTTTTAATATTTATATTATTGTTAATTTCTTTTCGATTTTCTTGTAATTTTTCAATTTTTTGCTCTAATGAATTTATTGTGATAGGGATAAAATCTAATTTATTTTTAAGTTTTATAATTTCATTCTGATAATCTTCTATTGAATTATTAATATAATTTAATTCTGATATATATATTAAAAATAATTTTTTAATATATTGAATTTCTGGTTTATCTTGTTCAGTAATATTATCTAAAAATTCATTTATACTCTTATAATCTTTTGAAAAAATATAAGATTTAACATTTCCAGAATTGTCATAATTATTAATTTTTAATTCAGATGAAAATAAATTTTGAGATAAATTAAGTTGTTTTAATTGATCAGAAGATAAATGAGATTTTTGATAAGATTGATTTTTTGATTTTAATAAATCAATATTAGTTAAAATTATCAATAATAATATTATTGAAATAATAATTACAAATATTAATTTTTTTTTTGATAATTTAATAAATTTCATATTTGTTTCCTTTTAAAAAAATTTTTATTAATTTTCAAGATATTAATCCCCGGGTTAAATATATTTAATTTATTGATCAAAGTTTATTAATTTTTTAGTTAATAAAAATGAAAATTATAATTTAATATTTTAATTGTTTTAAACATGGTATTTTTTCATTATTTATAATTAAAAGCTATTGTTAAAAATTAAAATTTTATTATTAATATAATTTTAGCTTTGATAGGATGTCACTTTAATACTTTATTAACAATTGACATATAATTAATATTTTTTGTTAATTTATTGATATAGTCATATACAAATATACTATTATATTTGGATAAATTTTTTTAATAATTTATTAATATAAAATTTAATATTAAATATTAATTTTTTAATAATTAATATTTCTTAGATTAATTAAGGTTGTATTATTATTGGGAAATTATCCTAATTTAACTATATCTATTCACTATTTTAATCAATTTATTTGACTACTATACTTTTTAAAATTTTAAATTTAAAAAAATTGATTGCATTTTGTTGTATTTTAATAGCACATTTTTATTTAAATCTCTGAATATAACTTTTTGTTTATTATTTTAAAGATTAACGATCATTTTATAATGTTTTTTTATAATATTTTTTTACTTTTAGGATTATTACTAATTGCTTATATCGCAAATATCTAATAAAACCTGCTAATTAATCCAATTCTTATTAATAGTTATCTAATTATTGGGTTATATTTTAGTTAAATACGAAAATTATTGTTTAAAAAAATTAATAAAATTAATTATATATTGAAGACTTTAAAAAATAAATTAAAATTATAATAATTAATTTTTAATCAAAATATAACAAATTTAATTAACCAATTTAATTTAAAATACATAAAATAATCCAGAACTATTTTTATGTTATAAAAATAATTTGGATTTGTTTTTTAATACTATTTTACATCATCTCTTTAATTTAACTAGAATATAAATAATTAAATTTAATTAGTAAAAAAATATAAAAGTAAATTTTGAAAAATAAAATTAGTAATTTAAGATTAAAAATAATCCGAATTAATATTTAAAATAAATATATTTGTTAGTTAAAACTATTAATTTTCGATAGTTATAGTTATATTATTATTGTATTGGCTTAATTCGTATAGTACCAAATGATAAATAGATTTAGCTTGTTCTAAGTCAATTTTATCTTTTTTTATTGTTTTTATTTGAATCTTAATATTTTTTATTTCTTCTGCTAATTGTGATTGTTTTTTTCTAAGATGGTGAATTTGTTGTTGCAGTGGCGTTAAAGAATCTACTTTAAAAGTAGAAATTTTATTTTGAATTAACGTTTGTTGTTTTTTATTTAATGAATTTGTTATTTGACTTATTTTTTGGTTAATTTCTTCTAATTTTTTATAATTATGCACAAATTGTTCATTCAAATTATAATTTTTTGTTTGACATTTTTTTAATTCATCATCGATTGTATGAATTTTATTCTGAAGTTGCAAATAAATTTTTTCTATAAAATCTAATAAATTTTTATCTTTAAAATTTTGTGAATTTTCTTTGATTGTATATTTTTGATCGCTAACATTGATTTCAGAATTTTTTTGTATTTGTATTTTTTGTTGATCTAATTTATTTTTTAAGTTATTGTGTATTAAAAAAATATTTTTAAACATTAAAATATACCATAATACTACAATAATAATAAGGAAAAATATTTTTTTTATTTTCGCCATATTCAAGTTTTTTTCGAATTTTTTAACTATTCTAATCAGAATTAAAATAAAAATTTATTGATAATTATAACATAAAATGTTTAAAATATTTAAATTAAATTTTGCTTTTTAAAATTTATTTTGGTAAAATTGATTTATTAAAAATAAAAATATATAAGAAGATAATTTATTTTTAATAATGAATATTAAATTAATGAAAAATTAAATAATTCTTAATATTAAGTATTAATTAATATTAAATGCAAAAATTTTATATATTTATAATTTTGTGTTTATTATTAAAATTATATTTTTAAAATATGGACAATTACAAATATTAACGATTTATATAATTTCATAAATAAAAATAAATTTTTGTTCAACATATAAAAATATTTAATATTTTTTTAAATACAAAAATAAAATTAAAAAGAGTTTTTAACATAAAATGGCCAAATAAAAAAATAGTATTTTAATTTAATATTTTTTTATTTAGCTTTTTATTGGTATTATTATTTTTATATTATGAAAATGCCATCGAACACAACAATAAATATTAACTAATAAAAAAATTAATAAGGTTTTTTGTTAATGAAGGATGATAAATAAAAATTAATAATTAAATTAAAATTTTTTTACATAAGTAATATAAAAAAATTTTTTAATTCAATTTTTTATGATTAGGCAACAAAATATAATTAATAATAAAAAAATTTGTCAATTTTTTTAATTTTTAAATTTAAAACAATATATTTTGATTTTAATCACAATGTTTTTAGCTTCTTTTTTATAAAATAAAATTAATATAATTAAAAATATTGATAATACCATAAAATAATTGCCAAAAAGTGTAGTAATTAATTTATAAAAATAAATAAAAAATTGGAATTGATTGATATAAAAAATTTATTTATTCCAAGAAATAATTATATTTAATAAAATTTATTATAAATGGATTTTGGTTAGCTTCTTTATTAATTAATAAAATATTATCCAATTAAATTTATTATTAATTAATTTATTTTTGGATAATTTTAACGATTTATATTAAATTTCGCGTTATAAAATTTATTCTATCTTTTATATTTTAAAATTAATTATTATTTATTGCATTAACTTAAGAATAGAATTATAAAAATTACTGGATTTTGAAATTATTAACTATTTTTTCATATTTTTTTTTGATAAAAATTTGTTCAATTTTTTTTAAAATTGTAAAATTTTTTTATTATTAAAATATTTATTTTTAATATTTATTCGTGATTTTTTCTAAATATATAAAATTAAATTTTAACATTTTATTGAAATACTAAAAATTCATATTAACTAATTAATTCCAACTAAAAAAGTATTATCTAGTTATATTTATCATTAAATGTGATATTTTTTCTTTATTTTTATCAAAAATATTTTTTAAATAAAGATCATAATACTAATAAAAAAGAAATAAAATTTACTTTTTGTTAATAAATATATAAATAATATTTGAATAATTTTTTTCAAAAAACAAATTATTTAAATTAAAACAAATATTTTAAGGTTAATTTTTTATAAAAATTATTATATATATAATAATTTATCGTCTTAAAATAATGAGTAAATAATCATTAATATTAAAAATATTAAAAATTCATTAAATCAATAGAATTATTTTATTATAGGTTAGGTTATAAAAATGAAAAAAACAAAAAAAACAAAAAATAATAAAACATTATTATATTTGATTAATTTTATTTATTTAATATTTATCACAACAATGTTAATTATAATTTATGTTTCTTTAAACATACAAATTAAAAAAACAATAACAAAAACAGAAAATGAATTTAAATCTTTAAATAATAAATTAAATAAAATCAAAAATAATCAATTTATTAAAAATTATAATGAAAAAACACAAATCCAAGATCAACTAAATTACGAAACCAATAGTAATACAGAAATAAAAGATTCACAAATGCTTAATACTGAAGTTGATAAAACGAAGGATAATGATAAATCAAAAGAATTATTATCGGAATCATCAGATAAAGAAAATAATGATTCACCAAAAAAAGAAAATTATGATTCATCAGATAGTGAAACTTATGATTCATTAGATAGTGATAGTGAAACTTATGATTCATTAGATAGTGATAGTGAAACTTATGATTCATTAGTTATGATTCATTAGATAATGAAGTTTATGATTCATCTAGTGAAATTAATTTCATATTAAATTAATTTTATAAATTATGAATCCATATTTTTCAATTTGATGGATTTTTATTTTTGTCTTTAGTATAATATACATTAAAGTTATAATAAAAATTTATTATTTATTTTTAAGAACAACATATATTAACGAAAATTCCTTTTTAGATGATAAAAAAAGATAGCTATTTATAAATAAAGATAGCGGAAATGGAATTTTAAAATTAATGTTATTAAATGATAGTATTGTTCCTGAAAAACAATTAATTCATTTGTTACAAAAATATGCTAAACATTCGCGAACATTTCATTATATTCAAGAATCTATTTGCAGTTTAATTACTTTTAAATATTTGTCATACCAATATGAACAAAAACATTTATATGAAGATTCTCAGGATACGAATATTAGTAATCATTTTATTTTACCTGTAAATTTATTTTGGTCTTTTTTGGTTAACCAATTAATAAATAAAAAATTAACCGAAGCAGAATTAATTGATAACTTACATGAAGCTTTTTATAATATTGATATTTCTAATAACAATAAATATCAATATTTATTTAGAGAAATAAATTTATATAAAAATAATTTGGTTTTATTAGACCCTAATTTTATTTCGAATATAATGTTGATTATTAATCAAATACCGATTCATAATTTAAACCAATTATTTCAATATATTATCGAAGAACATCAAAAACAAAAAAATAGTACTAATAAAAAGATTCTAAATTTAGATTTTTTTAATCATTTAATACCTGAATTAGTTAGATCAGAATTATTAATAAATGCCAATATTTATGATATGACTTGTGATAATGATTTGGGATTAATATTAAATAAAATTGTTACCGCATTAGAAATACATCATAATCAAAATTTTAAAGGTAATATATATGGTGGTTGTATTATCTCAGATTATAATAATAATTTATTTACCCGTTATCGTCCTATAGGTTTTAGTTTAGCTCGTATGAATTTATTATTAAAAAATCAAGAATTACTTTGTGTTGATGTCGAAAATAAAAAATTTTGTTTTCCAACATTAGATTTAATTATTTGTGATGGTAATACATTATCCAAATATTATGAAAATCATTACCAAGAATTTTTACATAACGAAAAAAGAAGAGAAATTTTTCAAAAAAATATTTATCCAATGATGTTAAATTCATTATCCTCTAAAGGTAAAATTATTATATTTGGTGATGAAAATATCTTGAGTTCTTTAAATAAAGATTTCGAATATCATCAAAATATAATTAGGCTAAAATCTGGTCAACATGTAGATTTAATAATTAAATTATTAGAAAATGGTTTTTTTCGTTCTCTATTCAGATCAAATGATTTTGAATATGATTATTTACTTTTATTACAAAAAAATAAAAATTTTTATGAAAAAGATATTTTTGGTATTAATTTAAATTTAACAAATCACAAATTATCAAATAATAATAATCTTCAAGATCGATCTTATTCTCCTTTAATAAAAAAAGTTATCCGTAATTATTCTTTGCGTAAACCTAATCTTAATAATTCTAATTTTAAATATTCTTTTGATGAAATTTTAAAAAAATTTTATTATAAATATCTTTTTAAGACTAATAATTTTGTTTCATTTAATGATATAATTTTAATTAATTCTACTCAATTTTCGGATAAATTTCTATATTTTTACAACCATTCTAAAAGATGGTTAAAAATTATTCTTGATCTATTTTTTCTATATTTTTTAGGAAAAATTATTTTAAAATTATTAAATGCAACCAGTATTATAATTCCGTTTATAAAAAATTATTGGTCTACTTTAATTCTGGGAGGTCCATTGATTATTTATTTATTTTCATCATTAACTGTAATGTCGAAAAATATTAAAAAATATTTAATCAAAATAATGGCAATTCCCAATTGGCAATTTTTATTCTTAATAAATATGATTTTTTATCTTATATTAAATTGGGAATCTTATATTAAATAAAATTAATTGAAAAATGAATATTTTCTTAGTTAATTTATTATTTAACAGTAAAAATTTTCTGTTTTTATATGAATTAATTATTATCGAAGACATTGGTAAACCTAAATATTTTTCCATATTTTTAATCTATTATGCTAATTAATTTATCACTTTGCGGAAATCACTTTTGAGAACAATTTAAATCCTTTGAAAAAAAATTATTTAAGGTTTGCTAATATTAAAAAAATTAAATTTTAATTTTTAAAATTTTTAAATAATTTTTGTAAAGTTAGAATTATTCTGAAATATTTTGAGAAAAAGAAGAATTTTTTTAATTTTTAAAACACAAAAGACTAACTATCAAGTTAGTCTTAAAGAGTTTTTTAAAAATTAAAAAGTGTCTAAACTTTGGAACACCTAAAAAATTTACCAGGATTAAATAATAAATAATGGTTTAGTTTTTTTGTTTATAAACCCGGTTTTACTCAATATTTTATCAAGATTTAATTATGTGTAAAACTATAAAAAATCTACGGAATTGAAAAAATTATTTTTTTTGAAAAAAATGGTTTGAGCCGCTTTACGTTTATAATTTTGATATTGCCAAGCATTATCAAAATGAATTTTTTTTAATTCATTTAACAATATTTTAGCTCCATTTTTTTCTACATCAATTTGTAATGGGTTAGTTGAATGATCCCAAATTTTACAATGAAACAAAAAATGTTCTAGTAAATTACAATAAACCAAATTATACCCCATCTGATAACTAAAAGGAGCTTGTTGAGCAAATTCAGGATTAGATAATCCTTTCATTTCATTTTCTTTAATATGATGTATTTGTAAACCTTCTGAAGATCTTTTAATATATTCATTTATTTGAGTACATGTCCGGTTCAAGAAATAGTTTCCAAGAACTTCTCCATATTTATCTAATAAAATTTCAATTATTTGATTATATGTTAAAAGCATCATATAAGGAATACTAAATTCTATTTGATTGTTTTTATTTTTTTGGTAGTGTACTTGAATTAAAATATTTTCAATGTCTTCCGAATGTTTTAAGATTATTTTTATTTTTTCAATAGAACATGATTTAAACTTGTTAGATAATACAAAACTATCATTTTTTTGTAATTCATAATAAATAGAAGGATAGCGAACTCGAAGACTTTCATATATTTTGTTCATCAATGACAAATTTCAAGTAAATATCATTTTGAAATTTTATTTCAAGCATAATAATTGATTTATTTCAGGATTATTATTGATTTTTTTGTCATTAATTTTTGAATTATTTGTGTTTTTCTAAATTTAAATAATATTACATTGATGTTATATTATCTCATATGATAATTTTAGTAAATAAGAAGAAAAAATTAATCAAAATCAAAGATAAATATGATATTTATTTATTCGAATTTGTCAGTTAATAAAAATAGATTATCAGCATTTCTATAGTCTAGATTTATCTATTTGATATCTATTACAAAATTTTCTTCTCTAAATCAAAAAAATAAGTTTATTAATGATAAATTTAATAACTTTTTTATTTTAGTTTCCTCTGAATTATTTGGTTGCTAGTAGTGTACAAAAAAGAGATTATCTTCTTATATTTTTGGCTTCTTAGTTTATTGTTTACTCTTGTTTTTCAGGAATCGTTATTAATTTTTTAGTGTTGATCAACTGCTGGCGATGGGTTAGTTTGCTTAAAGTTTGGGATTCCGGGTAACCGCTTAAATTGTATAGTGTTTCATAATAAATATTTTTAGCTTTTGCCAATTCAATTATTTTTATTTTTGTCTGTTGAATTTGATCTTTTTTGGCTTGTATTATTTTTTTCATGTCATCATGTTTTTGTTTCAATTCTTGAAGATGTTGCTCTTCTATCATTAAAGAAGATTTTTTAAAAGAATAAATTTTATGTTCTATTAATGTTTTTTTTTGCAAATCTAATTCTTTTGTGATTTGGACTATTTTGTTATTAAAAATTTTTTCTAAATTTTTATAATGACGTAACTCTTTATTTAAATTCAAAGAATCTTTTTGATATAAATTTAACTCTTTATCAATTTTTTCAACTTTATTTTGATATTTTATATAAATTTTTTCTATAAAACGTAATAAATGATAATATTTATTTAAAATTTTTAAGTTTTCTTCTTTTTTAGATTCAGATTTTGGTTGTCTTTGAAGTATTTTAGGAATATGAGCTAAATTATGATTTTGAAGATGATTAAAAATAAAAAAATTATTTTTTTTAACAGTTAAAAGATAATAAAATATTGAAATAAAAATAAGTAATAAAAATATTATTAAGAATTTTTTGTTTATTATTTTATTCATTTTTAAATTATTTCATTTCTAATGAAAATTGCTTTCTGTTAAAAATTTTAACATAAAAAAATAATAAAACCTATCTTTATAAATAATAATTTATCTTATTAATATTAAAAATATAATTAAATTAATAAATATTTTGTTTGTTTTACTTTTTTAATTTATTAAGTTATATTAATAATTAATTATTATTTGACAATAATTAGTTAATATTTTATTAAAAAGATTTTAAAATTGATAAATAAACATAATTTATTTCTAATAGAATCAAAAATAATTATTTTTTTAACCTCAAATAGAATTTTTAAAAATCAAATTTAATTTTTCAAAAAAAAAAAAAAAAAAAAAAAAAAAAAATATACAATTAATATTAAAATATAAATAGCTAATTTAAATATATTTATACAGTCTTATAAATCGAGGAATAAAAAAACAATAAAAAGTGTGATAGACAATGGTTTTAGGAAAAAATAAATTAAGTTTATTAAAATTATTTT
>NZ_JALQCV010000007.1:0-25521 GCF_024425275.1 Candidatus Phytoplasma australasiaticum subsp. ipomoeae | reverse complement strand
TTTGAATTCTATTCAATGTTCGTAAAAGTTTAGTTTCTGGTGAAACTGTTGTTGACATAATATATCAACCCCTTTTCCTGATACCATTGAATAACTAGTAAATTACTTTCTTCTTTCGCCCTATAAGAGTGATTAACTCTCCTCTCGGTAAGCCGATTAACTAGATTATTCCAAATTTAGGTTTACCTTTACGACTACTAAGAAGATGCTTTATCCTTGATCATCCAGGTTTTTATCTCCGGATTAGTAAACTTAATTACTCAGTTTTAGGATACTCCAAGTTACACTAAAATTCTACCATAATTCTGTAGGGGAAGTATCCTCGTTAAGAGGATGATTCCAGGTTTCTTTATTTGATAAACTACTCAATACATACAACTTATACTAGTAGACTCTGGACTGTCCGTTTTAGCAACTTCCGGAACAGTTTTTAGGATTACATCAATTTTCCTTCTTAGGCCATATCAGGCTTCTCCATCGAATTGTTAGGTAGCGGAGTCATCTTGACTAATTTGCTTTCGTCGCAACCCGCTTTTATGGTCTGCTATAATTCAGTATTCTTTCGTTTACTAAACCGACCATCTCCTTTCAAGGTTTATCGGCCCTGGCTATTGGTTAAATAGCAGGAAATTTAGGCCTCTTTGGCGTCCTTAAATACTTAATAGATTATTGTTCAAGTTGTTCATTTTGCATTAATTTCTTATTTGATAATTTAATAATTTAATAAACTTTTTGTTCGTAAAGGCGGTGACTTTCTACGAAAAGGTCGATTAGCTTTAATAATTCCGCATTAATCATTTACTAATCTAACTACTAAAAGGTTCTTTACTCTTAGTAATAATAACTTTTATCTTATGATTGATTAATTTAATAATTTTGCTTTGCGAATTATCCAATTTACTCTAAATTTCTACCTTAACACGTTTAGGGGCAGTGATCGTTTCGATAACGGTGAGATTCCAGGTTTTCATTGATAAACTATCTAATAAGAAGTTAATATATTGATATAATTTAGACTACTAGATTTTTCAGTAAGTAGCGATATAGATGTTATTATATTACATCTTCATATTCTTCTAAGGTCATTTTTAACTTATCCTTTGAATCTATTTTTAACTAATTTTTAGAAACTGCCTGTAATTATTTCTTTTTTAAAGAACCATCCTTATTTTTTAAGTGTTTATCGCACTAGTTATTAGCGAAATCACATGATATTTAGATCATATTTAAAACCCTTGATCATATTATCGATATATTTTTAATTTTATTATTAAATAATTTAAAATAAAGTTTTTTTAAAAAATAAAATTACTTTATTCATATCAAGATTTTTAGGTTTTAAATTTCCTTGATTATTAGAACACATAAAATTATCACAATACCATTTTTTTAAATATTGATACATATCTAAAGATAATGAATCGTATAAATTATTTTGATTATCGATGGATAATAAAGATTTAACAATTGTATACCATGATAAATTTCTATTATAAGGCAAAAAACTTTTTAATTCCCATTGTAAACAGCATTCTAAAATTACTAAAAAATTTGTGTTAACGATTATATAATCATGATTTTTAGCGTAAAAATAATGAAAACTATTAACATAATGAGTTCGTTGGGACATTTCTAAAACCCATTTATGAATAGACAAATTAAAATAATTACGACCTAAATCTAAAAAAAATTGCATAGCTTTATTTTTAACATTTTTATTTAAACAATAATCATACATACCAAATTCTTTTCTTAAAGCGCATAAAGAAATATCAGGGGTGTGTGGATATAATTCGTAAGGTATTATTCTCATTTACAATCCTTTTTAAATAATTTAATTTACAATTTACTCTTATATTTTAAAAAAATGACATTATATTTATTTTAATTTATTTATTAAAATAATAAATTTTTTATATTCAAATAAAAATGATTAATTAAAAAAAATTTTTAATTTTTCTTTTTCGAAACGCTGAAATAGTTTATCTTTCTGACCTACTAAAATTTTATTTTTGGTAATACCAAAAAATTTTAAACTTTCAAAAGTATTTTCTTCCGATTGAATTTGATCTAAAATACATTGAGCGGTAACCGGTAAAAAGGGTTGCAATAAAATGCCAATAAAACGTAGATTTTCTATAGCATTATATAAAAAATAATTTAATTTATTAATATCTTGAGGACAATTACTTTTAAATAATTCCCATGGTTTCATTAAATCAATGTATTTATTGCCATAACGAGCTAAATGCATAATATTTTCGATAGCCTCAGATACTTTAAAATCTTCCATACACGAACGAATTTTTGGTAAAGTTGAAATAGCTAAATTAGATAATTGTAATCCTAATTCATCTTCAAAGTTATTAACTTTAACAATTTTATTATCGCGATATTTTTTTAACATTCCTAAAGAACGACTTAATAAATTACCAACAGTATTTATCAAATCTGTATTATAACGTTCAAACATTAAATCATAAGTTAAACAGCCATCAGATGCATAAGGAATCTCATGTAAAACAAAATAACGAATAGCATCAATAGGAAATATTTTCTTTAAATCATCAACATAAACTACATTTTGAGTAGATTTAGACATTTTACGATCATTAAATAAAATCCAAGGATGAATTAAAAATTGTTTCGGTAAAGGTAGTTTTAAAGCAAATAAAAAACTTAAATAATAAATCAAATGAAATCTCACAATATCTTTACCTATAATTTGTAAATCAGGTGGCCAATATTTAACTAAATTTTTGTGATCATACCAATTTTTAGAATAATCTTTTTCAGGATCATCTAATAAACTTGTAATATAATTACTTAAAGCATCAAACCAAACATAAGTAATATGATCATTATCGAAAGGTAAAGGTATACCCCATTTAAAAGAAGTTCTTGAAATAGATAAATCTGCTAATGGTTCTTTTAATAAATTTAAAATTTCTTTTCGACATGCTAATGGTTTGATTAAATCAGTATTTTCTTTTAAATATTTTAATAAAAGCGGTTGATATTTTGATAATTTAAAAAAATAAACTTCTTCTTGCATCCAAATCGGAGTTTCTCCACTAGGCAACTTTTTATCAATTAAATCTTTTTCTGATACATAACTTTCTTCTGAAATAGAATACCATCCTTGATAAATCCCCAGATAAATATCTTTTTGTTGAAATAGTTGATCTATAAATTTTTGAACATATTGTTTATGTTTTTCATTGGTAGTTCGAATAAAATAATCATATTCAATATTTACAGATTTATAAACCTGTTTAATTTCATAAGAAATAAAATCAACATATTCTTGATTGGACATCTTATTCATTAAAGCTTTATTTTCTATTTTTTGACCATGTTCATCTGTTCCTGTTTGAAAAAAAACAGAATATCCTTCCATTTTTTTAAAACGCGCTATAGCATCTGCTAAAATCATTTCATAAACATTACCTATATGAGGCAAAGCTGAAGTATATACAATTGAAGTAGTAATAAAAAATTTATCTTTTTTCATCATATAAACTAATTTTCATTACTCCTTATTTTCTAACTGATCCATTGGTATTTTCAAATAATGATAAATTTGTTTTTTAGATATATTACGATCTTTAGATAAACATCTTAAAGCTTCTTTTTTGGAATAACCATGTTTTAATAAAAGCAAAAAATGTTCTTCCAAAGATAAATGTTGATATGTTGATAAAAATAAATTTTTATCAATAGTTATTACATATTCACCTTTAAAAGATATTTTCTCTTTTTCTTTTAAAATTTCATTAATATCGCCATAAATAATAGTTTCAAATTTTTTTGTTAATTCTTTAGATAAACTAATATTTCTGCGAATATAATGTTTTTGAATCAATAATAAAGTGTCTAATAAACGCATAGGGGATTCAAATAAAATCAAAGTACCTTCAAAAAAACGATATTTTAATAAAATTCTTTCTTTTTGTATTGTTTTTTTAGGTAAAAAACCTAAAAATAAAAAAGGTAAATCAAAAGTAGAAATACTAAAAGCTGTTATAACAGCGGAAGCTCCTGGTATAGAACATACATAAAAACCTGCTGATTGCACTGTGCGCACTAATAACAAACCCGGATCACTAATTAAAGGAGTTCCTGCATTACTAATAAGAGCTAAATTTTTATTTTGTTTCAATAGGGATAACACTTTAGAAACACGTTGTTTTTCATTAAATTGATGTAATGACAATAAATTATTATTAAATTGATAAAATTTCAAAATTTTATACGCCTGACGAGTATCTTCAGCCAAAATATAATCTACCTGTTTTAGAATATCTAAAGCTCTAAAAGTTAAATCTGACATATTACCTATAGGAGTAGCAACTAAATATAAAGTGGCTTTTTTTTCCTGAAAAGTTTTTTGAGTATATAACATAATTCATATCCATTTTAACTATTCTTTTTTTTAATTTCTAAAATTAAAGCTAACCAACAAAATTTATTTTCCATTTTTAAGCTAATAGGTTCTAAATCATTAAAAATTTTTAACCAATGAATAATCTCTATTTCAGATAAAGAAATTAAATAACTTATTTTAAATAAATCATTTGGAAATATATTTATTGATTTGTTTTGTTTTTTATAAAGCAAATCTAAAAAAAATTTACTTAATATAAATAAAAAATCACTAAAAAAATAATCATAAGTCATCAAATTAAAAGTTTTATTTAATAATTCATTAGAAAAAAATTTTTTATGAAAATTTTCTAAAAAAATTAAAAAAAATTTTTTTAAATTAAATAAATAATGCTTATTAATTAAATAAATTTCTTGTTTATTTATTTCTTTCAATAAATTAAACAATATTTTATCTAAAATATCTTTTTGCAAATCTGGAGTATCAGATAACAAAGATTCAACACAGGGATGCCAACATAATATTTGAGCTCTAGAAACAATAGTAGGTAAAACTAAATTACGATCTTCAGTTATTAAAATACCTAAAATATTTTCATTTATAGGATTTTCTAAAAAATATAATAAACTATTAGCTGCATTGTAACTTATCTTATCTATATCTTCGATAACATAAATCTTTTTTTTTTGCATTAAAGAAGTTTGCGTAAAATAATTAAACATTTCTAAGATTTGTTCTTTACCTACAGAAATATTTTTATTATAACGCAAATAATAAAAATTAGGATAACTATTTTCTGAAATCATTTTTTTTAAATTATCAGGTTTAATTTGATCTGTCTGTAAAAATTCATAAACCAAATCTATAATGAAGGCGTGTTTTGTCGATGTATTATAAGTAGTTTCAATCAAATATAAATGAGATAATTTTTTATCACGTATTAACATTCTAAAATATTCTATTAGATAATTATCAGACATAATCTTTATATATTTAACCCAAATAATTCACGCAATTTTTCCAAAATAATTAAATGTACTTCTTTAACAGAAAGATTATTAGTATTAATTTTAATAATTCTTTTAGGATATCGACGACAAAGCCTTAAATAACCTTTTCTAATTTGTTGGTGCCAAAAAAGTTTTTGAGTGTCAAAACCTTCTAATTTACTTTTATTTCGAACATATAATCTTTTTAAAATTTGTTTAGGTTCTAAATCTAAATAAAAAGTAATATCGGGTAATAAATTATAAGCTAAATAATTAATTTGCTTAATAAATTTAATACCTAATTTCCTCACATAACCTTGATAAACAAAAGAAGAATCTAAATAACGATCACAAATAACAATTTTATTATCTGACAAAGCCGGTTTAATAACTTGTTGAAGATGTTCTATTCTATCTGCTGCATATAATAAAGCTTCTGTAGCAAAATTAATTTTATTATGCGTATTAATTAAAATTTGTTTTATTGTTTTAACTAAATCATAACCACCGGGTTCTCTAGTCATAATAACCGGATATTTATTTTTAATAGTTTTAAATAAAGATAAAACATGAGTTGTTTTGCCTACACCATCTCCACCTTCAAAAGTAATAAACATAAATTTTACCCTTAACTTTCGAATTAAAATTAAAAAATAATAAATTTCAATAAAACAAATAAAACAATTAAATAGAATTATATTTTTTTATTATAAATTAAATAATAAAACTACAAAACAATAATAATAGATGAAAAAATAATATTAAATAATCAATATAATTCATAGAATAATAAGTTAATTTAGTACGCGGAGCTCCCAAAATATAACCTCGCGACTCCATAGCGTTAGCTAAAATAGAAGATTTTTTAAAAGAAAGAACAAAAATAGGTATCAATAAGGCAATAAGATAATAAATTTTTTTGAAAATATTTTGAGTATTTAAATTAATACCTCGAGAAGTTTGCGCTTTTATAATTTTTTGAGACTCAAATAACAAAAAAGGTATAAACATATAAATTAAAGATAATAACATAGTAAAAGTTTCTAAAGGAAAATGAATTTTTTTAAGAGGTTTCAAAATTAACTCTAATCCATCATTTATTTCCATAAAAGAAGTAGTAAGAGAAAATAAAGTAAAAATCAAAAAAATCATCAAAATACGTATAATAACGAAAAAAGTTTTCCATATATAATTCGGAGATAAAAATAACATTTTTATATCACCGATAAACCAACCTCTAGAAAAAAATAAACTAGGCAATAAAAAATTAATTAACAAAAACACATAACTGTACAAACCGCTCAAAAAATAATATTTAAAAACAAAAAATAATAAAACAATTAAAAACCAAATATAAAATTTATCCCACATTAAAATTTTAATGTCATCATAAGCTTTAGACATAGTTGATAAATTAAAGATTAAACTTAATATAATTAACCAATTCAAATGCGAAATATTTTTAATTAATTTTATCCATGAATAATTGGTTTTTGTAAATAACCAAAATACCAAAAAAAAATTAAAAATTAATATCACTATATAAAAAAAATTCTTAAACCAATCATTATGTATAAAATCTGATGTAAAACTTAAACCTAAAATAATTTTTAACCAACAAATAAATACAAATATTTTAACAGCAGGATGAATTGAATATAAAAAAAATCTATTACGATATGAAATTAAATTATTTTTATAATGTTTTACTATCATATCATTAAATCCCACCTAGATAAACTTTACGTAAATAAGATAAACATTCCTCTTCAGAATAAACCGGACGAAAAGGAATGTTTAGAGATTTTTCGATTAATTTTAAAATACGAAAGGTTTGAGGTTCATATAAATTAAATTTTTGCAATTCAAAATTTTTAAAAAAAATTTCTTTAGAATTATCAAAAACAATATTACCTTTTTCCATAAAGATCACGCGAGTAGCGTATTGAGCTACTAAATTCATATCATGAGTAATACAAACAATTGTTTTTTTTTCCACTTGATAAAGATATTGAAAAATATTAATTATATCGAAATAACCTTGAGCATCTAAACCTCTAGTTGGTTCATCCGCAATAATGATCTGTGGTTCCATAATTAAAATCCCAGCAATAGCAACTTTTCTTTGTTGACCACCAGATAATTTAAAAGGAGAAGTATTTAGAAAATTACTATTTATTCCTACTTTATTTAAAATTTCTATAGCTTTTATTTGTAGTTCAGAAATTTTTATATTTTCAGAAGTTAAAGCAAAAAGAACATCTTTTAAAACAGTAGATTCGAATAATTGATATTCAGGAAATTGAAAAATTAAACCTATTTTACGTCTTAAATTAGTTAAAATTGTTGAAGACGTTTTATCATTAATTATTTTATCAAAAATCTTCACTATACCTTTTGTAGACAATAACAAACCATTCATTATTTGTACTAATGTAGATTTACCTGAACCTGTAGGACCAACAATAGCAATAAACTCTTGGTTTGTATTAATAGATAAATTAATTTTGTTTAAAGAAAAAATGTCATCTTTATTATATGTAAAACTTACATCTTTAAATTGTATTGCCATAAAAAATCCTTTAATTTAGACAAAATAATAGGCGGGTTTTGTAATTGATTAAAATCCTGTTGCAATTGGTAATAAAGTTTTAAAGATAAAGGCAAATTGATGAAATTATTTTTTAAAAATATCTCATCTTTCATAAAGTTAACAGGTGTATCTTGTTTTAAAAGATTACCTTTTTGTAAAAAAATAATTTCATCACTTTGAAAAGCAAATTCCCAATCATGAGTAATAATGATTAAAATTTTATTATCAGTTCTATGAATATCTTTAATAATATTATTAACTTCTTTAGTTCCTTGTGGATCTAAAAAAGATGTAGGCTCATCAAAAATTATAATTTGCGGATCCATAACTAAAACAGATGCGATAGCTACTAACTGTTTTTGACCTCCAGACAATTCTTGAGGATTACAATCTAATAAATGTAAAATATTTAATTTTTTAGCAATATTAAAAATCTTTTTTTGCATTTCTTCGCGAGATAAATTTTGATTTTCTAATCCAAAGGCGATATCATGTTTTACATCACAACCAATAAATTGATAATCAGGATTTTGAAAAATAATACCAATACGAGAACGTAATAAAAATAAATTTTCTTCTGTTAATGCAATATTATCAATAATCACTCGACCTTTTTGAATGGGCAATAAACCAACTAAAATTCTAGCTAAAGTAGATTTACCCGAACCATTACCGCCTATAATCGAAATCCATTTTCCAGAATTAACACGAAAATTTAAATTTTGTAAAATTTCATCATCTTTATAACTAAAATACAAATTTTCAACAATAATCATAATCTACCTTAATAACTCGAATATTTTTAATCTCTATTATATTTGAAAATATTTAATAAAATTAAAAATTATTAAAACATAAAATATAATAAAAAAATATCAAAAATATTTAATTCAAATAAAACGAATAATAGCCATAGGAGCTGAATCGCCACGACGAAATTCAGTTTTAATAACACGTGTATAACCGCTTGATCTATCGTTATATTTCGGAGAAATTTCCTTAACTAATTTACGCAAAATTGTTTGATTATTACTAAATTTTTGATTAAAAAATAAATTTAAAGCTCTTCTATGATTAGCTAAATTTGATGTTTTTGTTAAATTAATAACTTTATCCATAATACGACGTAACTCTTGAGCTTTTGATAAAGTAGTAGTTATCTGTTCAGCTATCACTAAACTAGATACTAAATTTTTCAATAAAGCTTTTTTTTGAGATTTATTACGTCTTAATTTGCTAAAACTCATAATATAACATTTATCCTCTTTTCGTTAAATTGTTTAGTTTATTCTGATTTATTTAACATACCAAAATGCAAATCTAAATTCTTCATTTTTTCTTTAAGTTCTTCAAAAGATTTTTTTCCTAAACTACTTAATTTAGTAATTTCTTCTTCTTGGTGACTAACTAATTCTCGAACAGTAAAAATTTTCGATTTTTTTAAACTATTTAATAATCTAACTGATAATTCTAATTGTTCAATTTTAAAATCTAATGCATGATTATGATGAGATTTTTCAGGTTCTTGAATAAAATTAATCTGTTGAGTTTCTTCTGATAATTCCACTAAAACAGCTAAATGATCTAATAAAATTTTAGCTGCTAAAGCTAAAGCTTTTTTAGGAGTAATAGCACCATTAGTTTCAATTTCTAAAATTAATTCTTCTTTATTACCTAATTTTGATTCTACATGAAAAGTACTACGAACAATAGGAGTATATATAGAATCTATAGCGATAACACCAAATTCGCCGCGGTTATAAATTTTATTTTCTTCAGAACCTTTATAACCAATACCTCGACGGACAGTTACTTCCATTTTCAATCTTGCATTTGAACTTAAAGTTGCTATTAAATGAGATGGATTAATAATTTTAATACCCGCAACAGGTTTAAAATCAGCGGCTGTTACTTCTTTAGGGCCTGTTACATCCATTTCTAATTTTTGTTCAAAATCTTCTATAGAATTATAATCAGAACTTAAAATAACCCCTTTTAAATTAAGTAAAATAGTCATTACATCTTCAGTAATACCTTCTATAAAACTAAACTCATGTTTAACACCTTCAATTTTAACATTAACAATAGCGATACCAGGCAAAGAAGAAATTAAAATTCTTCTTAAAGGTGTACCTAAAGTATTACCATAAGTCGAAGATAAACATTGAATAATAAAACGACTACAATTAGAATTAGAATTTTCTTCTTCTTGAATTTGCATTATAGGTTTTAAAAATTGTAATTTTTTCATGTCAATATCCTTTTTTATCCACGAGGGCGTTTACGAGGTCTACAACCGTTATGAGGAACAGGAGTAGCTTCTTTCAAACACGAAACAAATAACTCCGCATCTTGCAAAAGTAAAACAGTATCGCGAGCAACACCAATACCATTAAAACGAACTTCTACTTGTTTGGCGCCATAATTTTTAGTGGCTATTTCGAAAACACTTTTGGCAACTTGTTGAGCAGCAAATAAATTACTTTTACGAGTCCCATGGAAACCTAACATACCAGCACTCTTTTGTACAATAGTATTACCTTGTTCATCTGTAAAATTAATAATAGTATTATTAAAACTAGTTTTTATATGAATAATTCCCACAGGAACATTTTTTTTAACTTTTTTATCTTTTTTGATTTGTTTTTTTGAAGACATAAATTAAATTATCCTCTTTTTTTGATATTATTTTTTTTAACTGAATCAGCAAGATTTATTTGCCGATTTCGTCTAGATGTTTTAGCATTATTACGAGTATTTTGACCTCTTGCTGGCAAACCCAAGTTATGCCTTCTACCTCTATAAGAATTAATAGATATTAAATTTTTAATATTCATTAAAGAAAGTTCTCTCCTAAGCAAACCTTTTTCGTTTAATTTATTAATTTCTGTTCTAATAGCGGCTAATTGAGATTCTTGCAAATCTTTTACTCTAATATTTGCATCAATATTAATTGATTGTAAAATTTTACGAGATGTTTTGATACCTATACCATAAATATAAGTTAAACCAATCAAAATACTTTTAGTACCAGGAATATCTGCTCCTGCAAGTCTTAACATTTATAATATACTCCTTTCTGTATTAACCTTGTCTTTGATTATGACGACGTTGCTTTTTATTAATAACAAACACTTTTTTATTACGTCGAACAATAATATCATCAGCACTACGTTTTTTTACAGATGCACGCACTTTCATAATTTAGATTCCTTTACACTTTACAATTTATAATTTATAACGATATACAATACGGCCTATATCTTTAGAATCTGAACTAAATTCTACCTTTACTTTATCGCCTAAAGAAATATGAATATTATTTTTGCGTATTTTACCCGAAATACAAGCTATTATATTTTTTTTATTAGGCAATTCCAATTTAAATTTAGCACCGGGTAATGTTCCAACAACCGAAGCATCTATACTTATTTTTTCCATATAATAGTCTTAATAACCCCTTATTACAAATTTATAATGTTAAAATTTCATAACCTTTATCAGTAACTAAAATAGTATGTTCAAAATGAGCACTTAAACTATTATCTTTACTAACTGCCGTCCAACCATCAGGAAGTATTTTAACTTCTTTACTACCTAAAGTAAACATTGGTTCGATGCAAAAAGTCATACCTGGCACTAATACGTAATCTTTTTCAACAAAATTAAAATTAAAAATATAAGGTTTTTCATGTAAAGATTTACCAATACCATGACCAGAAAAACTTTCAATAATACCATAACCATTTAAAATACCTATTTTAAAAATAGCATTTGAAATATTTGATATTCGGTTGCCCGGGTAAACTTGTTCAATACCTTTATACAAAGCTTCTTGAGTATCTTTCAATAATTTAATGGTTTTATCAGGAATATCACCTATAGCATATGTCCACGCAGCATCTACAAAATAACCCTGATATTTAATCCCTAAATCTATAGTTATGATATCACCAGTTTTTAAAATCTCTTTGTCAGAAGGTACTCCATGAACTATCGCATCATTCACAGAAGTACAAATATATCCTGGAAAACCATCATAATTTTTAAAAGCAGAAATAACATCATATTCTTTTATAAATTTATTAGCTAATAAATCTAATTCTCCTGTAGAAATACCTTCTTTTAAAAAAAAAATCAATTTTTTCTTAATTTGGGATAAAATTTTTCCTGCCATTTTCATTATAGCGATTTCATCTTTTTTTTTAACGAATAACATAATATAATTGATTCCATTTTGTATATTTTAATAAAAAAACTTTATTCCATAAAATTACTAAATAAAACATTTAATAAAATTAAAATAATTTAT
Source organism: Candidatus Phytoplasma australasiaticum subsp. ipomoeae (assembly GCF_024425275.1). Lineage (NCBI taxonomy): Bacteria > Bacillati > Mycoplasmatota > Mollicutes > Acholeplasmatales > Acholeplasmataceae > Candidatus Phytoplasma > Candidatus Phytoplasma australasiaticum. Next base: position 13,240 of record NZ_JALQCV010000007.1, on the reverse strand, counting down.
TATATAATTTATCAACATTAGTGCTAGTTGTAATTTTTTGTACAATTTCAATAGCTACACCAACCACAATTATAAGACTAGTTCCTCCTAAATTAAAAGTAGAAAGACGATCTGATTTATTAAATAGCAAGAAATTAATTATATCAGGTAAAGCAGCTAACATTGTTAAAGAAAATGCTCCCATAAGAGTCACTTTAAACACTTTTTGTGTAATTTTATACACAGTCTCTTGACCTGGTTTAACTCCATCTAGATAAGCATCTTGTTTAGATAAATGATTAGCAATCTCATGAGGATCTAACATAATAAAAACAGAAAAAAACGAAAATAATAAAATTAATAAAAGATAAATAAAAAAACCTAAACCTAAATAATAATATTGTGATTCTTGTAACTGACGAGTAAATTTTTTAAAAGCATTATCTTCCGATAAAAAAGCGCCTATAGTTGGCAAAATATTAAGAAAAGTATTAGCTAAAATAATAGGTAAAATACCGGAAGTATTAATTTTTAAAGGTATATGGTTTTGAATTTTATCATGTTTTTTATGTGTAGCATAATTAATAGGAATTTTTAAATAAGAAGAGCATAAAATAATTGTTAAAATCAATAAAATTAAAAAAGATAATGAAATTAAAATTTTTTTGCTTAAACTAAAAACATTATCATTTAACCATAAATATTTAAAACTTTTAGATAAATTTTCACTTATACTTATAACTATAAAAATAGAAACTCCATTACCTATACCTTTATTAGTAATTAGATCAGATAACCAAATACAAATAAAAGAACCAACAATTAAAAAAAATACTACTTGTAAAACTAAAAATTTTTGTTGAGCAATATCAAACATTCTAGAGCGAATAACAGAGGATAATCCTTGTCCTAAAGCTATTATTAAAGTAAGCAATCTAGTAATAAAATTAATTTTGTACTTACCAATAGAACCTTGTTCATTCCATTCTTTTAAAGATGGAAAAATTTTACTAGCAATTTGTATAATAATAGAAGAAGTGATATAAGGCATTACCCCTAAAGATAACAAATATATAGGCATATAACTATTAAATATAGAGATATCTCTTGATAATGCTTTTTGGATCTGCGAAAATCTTAAAATATTAAGAGGTATACATGGAATGTATATTTTTAAACCAATTACATAAATAAAAATAATAAATAAAGTTAAAAAAATTTTATTTATAATATGTCGTTTATCTTTAATAAAGCTTACTAATATTTTCATTAAAATTTACCTTTTTTATTTTATTTTATACAACTTTAATTTTCCCTCCGGATTTTATAATAGCTTCTTCCGCTTTTTTAGAAAATTTGACAGCTTGTACTATTAATCTTTTAGTTAAATTACCTTTGGCTAAAATTTTAATTAAATCATTATTTTTTTTAATGATTTTATGTTCTGCTAATAATTGAGGAGTCACCAAAGTATCATTTTCAAATTTTTCTAAATCTTCAATATTAACTAAAGAATATTGTTTTTTATTAAAGTTATAAAAACCCTGTTTCGGAATACGTTGAAAAAAAGGAGTTTGACCACCTTCAAAACCTATACGCGTTTTTCCACCAGAACGAGCTAATTGTCCTTTATGGCCGCGACCGCAAGTTTTACCTAATCCGCTACCAGGACCTCTTCCTAAGCGTTTAATACTCTTACGCGCTTTATAAACAGGCTTCAATGCGTTCAACATACAATTAACAACTCTCCTTTCTTATTTAATAAAAAATAATCAATTATATAATTAAAATTTTTAATTAATTGAAACTAAATGTTTAATAATTTTTAACATTCCGCGTACTACGGCTTTTTCTTCTTTAACAACAATTTGATTAATCTTTTTAAGCCCCAAGGCATGAGCTGTTTTTATTTGTTTCGGAGTGCATCCGATTAAGCTTTTGCATAATTTAATTTTAATTTGATTCATTTAGCAATTCCTCGAATACGATTTTGTAACGAAACACCCCTAAGTTTTTCTGCATCCTGTATAGTTTTTAATTGCTTAAGACCGTTAACTGTAGCTCTCAAAACGTTAATATGCGTGCGTGAACCAAAAGTTTTTGTAATAATATCGGTAATTCCTGCTAATTTAAAAATTGATCTTGCTGCTGTTCCTCCTGCTACAATACCTGTACCTTTGGAAGCTGGTTTTAAAAAAAATTTAGTAGCTCCAAAACGACCTATAATTTCGTGAGGTATAGTAGTACCATTTAAAGCAACACAAAATAAATTTTTTTTAGCTTTCTCAACAGCTTTTTTAATAGCTTCTAAGACTTCTTGAGCTTTACAAGAAGCGAATCCGATATTACCCTTTTGATCACCTACTACAACTAAAGCAGAAAAACGAAAACGACGCCCACCCTTAACAACTTTAACAATTTTACTAATTTTGACTATTTTCTCTTCAAATGAAGAGAATTTTTTTTTATTAGATAATTCTCTTTTCATAAATGTCTCCATTTTTTTAAATAACTGAACATATTATTAAAAATTTAAACCTTCTGCTCGAGCAGAATCAGCTAAAACTTTAATGCGACCATGATAAAGATATCCGCCTCGATCAAAAACAACATTTTTAATACCTTTTGCCAAAGCTTTTTGAGCAATTATTTTGCCAATGTCCGAAGCTATCTTAGTATTAACAATATTAGCATGAATATGTTTACTATGAACACTACATAAAGTAATACCTAAATGATCATCAATAATTTGAACATAAAAATATCTATTAGAATAAGAAACATTTAAACGGGGTTTTTGCGAACTACCTACAATTTTTTTTCTTAAACGTAAATGACGTTTTCGCCTTAAAAGTTGAGAAGATTCTTTTTTAATCATAAACCGAATAAATTCCTTTTTTATTTTTTAGCACTCTTACCAGCTTTACGATGAATATAACCGCCAACATAATATATTCCTGTCCCTTTATAAGGTTCTGGTTTAGCAAGTAATATTAGTTTTGCAGCAAATTCACCTACTAATTGTTTATCAACACCTTTAATAGTAATTAAATTATTTTGTTTATTAACTTGTACTATTAAATTAGGATAAATATCAACAATAATATCATGAGAATAACCCAATTTAAAGACTAATTTATTTCCTTCTACTATACATGAATAACCTAAACCTGTAATTTTTAGCTCTTTAGAGAAAAAATGTTTAACTCCTTGAATCATATTATTCAATAAAGCTCTAGTAGTACCATGAATTTTCTTAGTAAAATTATTATTATTAGGTCTAGTAATAGTAATAATATTATCTTTTTTACTAATAACTAAGTTAGGGTTAAATTGAAATTCTAATTTTCCTTGCGAAGAGGACACCGAAACTTGATTATCTGATTTAATTTCCACCAAAACACCTTCCGGAATCGCAATAATTTTCCTTCCTACCCGTGACATAAAAAATTCTCCTTCATTAAAATAACTACCAAATATAAGCTAAAACATGCCCTCCAACATTCAATGATGAAGCTTCATAATCTGTTAAAATACCTCGAGAAGTAGAAATTAAAGCTATCCCAAAACCATTTCTCACTTTAGGAATTTCTTTAACTGAAACATACTTAGAAACTCTTTTTAATCCTTTGATAACACTTTCTTTAGTCTCTTTATTATATTTTAAATAAATAACGATCTTATTTAGTGCTTTATCTACAATAAAATTAGTGATAAATCCTTCTTTTTTAAGAACTTCTAACATTCTAATTTTTAAATTTGAACAAGGTACAAAAACTTCATCATGTTTCATTGCATTAGCATTTCTAATTCTTGTTAATAAATCAGCAATAGTATCTGTCATTACCATAATTTTATACTTGTACTTCCTTTTATATTTACCAACTCATTTTTATAATTCCAGGAATTTCACCTTTATTAGCTAATAAACGAAAATTAATTCTAGATAATCCAAATTTTCGCATATAACCTCTTGCTCTACCATCAATCTTATCTATATTTTTACAACGCACAATAGAAGATTTAACAGGTAATTTAGCTAAACTTTGATAATCTTTTTTTTGTTTTAATTCTAATCTTTTACTAAAATATTTTAAAAATATTTCTTTTTGTTTTAAATTTTTAATAATTTTTGATTTCTTAGCCATATAATTATACTCCTATTTTTATTTTATCCTTTTAAAAGGCATGCCATAAAAATCTAATAATTTTTTAGCTTGTTGATCATTTTTAGCTGTAGTAACTATACAAATATCCATACCAAAATTTCTTTTTACTTGATCTAAGCTAATTTCCGGAAAAATAATTTGTTCTTTAATACCTAAATTATAATTACCTTTGCCATCGAAAGATTTTAAGGAAAGTCCTGAAAAATCTTTTATCCTAGCTAACACAATGTGAATCAATTTATTTAAAAAAAACTCTTTTCTATGACCTCTTAAAGTTACTTTTAAACCAATTATTTCTTTAGTTCTTAATTTAAAATTAGAAATAGATTTTTTGGCTTCGGTATTAATGGGGGTTTGGCCACTAATTAAAGCTAATTGTTGACGACAATCGGCTAAAAATTTAGCATCCGAAGCAGCTTTTCCTAAACCTACATTAATAACAATTTTTTCTATCTTAGGGACTTGCATAATAGAATGAAAATTAAAAATTTCTTTTAAAGCCAAAAAAGTATTATTTTTTGTATAATTATTGTTTTTATTGATTTCCATATTATTTAACCTTTTTTTATTCAAGTAATAATTGCTAAACCTGTTTTTTTAGAATAACGAATTTTTTTATCTGAATCAAAGCGAAAACCTACACGAGTCGGAACTTTTAAATTAGGATCAATTAAAGCCACATTTGAAATATGAATAGGCATTTCTTCTTTGATAATTTGACCTTTTTTATCGTTATCATCAGCAGAAGTTTTATGCTTAATAGCAATATTTACGCCTTCCACTAAAACTTTTTGCTCTTTAAAAAAAACTTTTATTACTTTACCTGTACGAAAAACTTTTTTTTTACTTTCAGGATCTATAATATAACGATCTTTTCCTGAAATAATAGCTACTATATCACCTTTTTTTATATGCATTTGAATAACCTCATACTACTAAAACTTCCTCAGCTAAAGATATAAATTTAGAAAAATTATTTTTTTGAAAATTTTGATTTCTAATAGCAGGTCCAAAAATTCTAGTTCCTCTTGGAGTCATATCATCCTTAATCATAACAACTGCATTATCATCAAATTTAATATAACTACCATTTTTACTTTTAAAACCATGTTTAGTTCTTAAAATAAGAGCTTTAGAAATACTACCTTTTTTAATTAAGCTAGTAGTGGTAGTTTTTTTAACAGAAACTGTAACTAAATCTCCAATATAAGCATAACGTTTACCAGTATCTCCTGGAATACCAATTACTAAAACTTCTTTAGCACCACTATTATCTGCAACTTTTAAACGTGTATTAACTTGAATCATAAATCAGACACCTTTTTAACAGAACGTAAAATTTTTACTAAACGAAATCTCTTCAATTTCGATAAAGGACGAGTTTCTTCGATGGAAACCATATCGCCTATCTGAGCATCTTCGTTAGGATCATGAGCATAAAATTTACTAATTTTTTTAACACTTTTACCATATAATGAATCCTGTTTGTCATATTTAACAGCTACAGTAATAGTTTTAGACATTTTATCAGAAATAACAGTTCCCGAAAGTTTTTTTCTAACATTACGCATTTATATAATCCCTCCTTTTTTAATTTTTTAATTAAATAATCAATTAAAAATTAATTTTTAAATTAAAATGTTGTTAACATAAAATTTCAATTTATCCTATAAAGTTTTAAAAAATAATATTAACCGAAAATAATAAAAATTATAAATAAGTTTTTAATAATAATCTTTTAACAATCATTATGTAAATTTAATTAATCTCCGAAAACAAACAACAAACATGTAAGTGTCCAATATTTGTTCCTGATTAATATCTTAACCATTTTTAGATTAAATAAATCATTACTGATTTATTTTATCATGTTATTATGTCTTTTTTATCTTTTAATTTAAAACATCAAAATAATTTCATATTTAATAATTAAAGATTTAATATTAAGTAATTATATAATAAAATTTTAATAATTGGAACCATAATAATATATGTTTTCTTGAAATAAATAGTTTATTTATTTTTTTCTTTATTTTTTTTCTTGAATAACAGTTTTTAAACGAGCAATATTTTTACGAATTTTACGGATTACAGAAGTATCTTTTAATTTGGATAATCCCGATTGAAAATGTTGTTCAAAATATTCTTTTTGATAATATTCAAGATTTTTTAAAATCTCATCAATGCTCATCTTACGAATTTCATTAATTTTCATATTAACTTCCCTTTGGCAACAATTTTAGTTTTAATAGGTAGTTTGTGCGAAGCCAATCGTAAAGCTTCTCTTTCGAATTTTTCTATATTATTTAAATCACGAACTTCAAACATAACAGTACCACGTTTAACAACAGCTACCCAATTTACTACATTACCCTTACCAGAACCCATTCGAACTAATTTTTTTTCAGTAATTGGTAAATTAGGGAAAATATTAATAAACACTTTACCTTCTCTTTTTAAATGACGAGTCATAGCTATACGAGCAGCTTCAATTTGGCGATTACTAATCCAATGACCTTGTTGAGCTACTAAACCATAGTTACCATTTAAAATTCTAGTTTGGCCTTTAGCCTTTCCTTCGTAACTTAAACGATGTAAACGACGATATTTAGTTTTTTTCGGCATTAACATAAAAAATTACCTCTTTTATTGAAGATTATTTATAGATAACTCATTATAAGTAACTATTAATATAAAAATTATTTATTTACTTGATTTTCTGGTTTTGAATTAGATATATTTTCACGAGATATTGTTTTAGAAATTTCCCGATCATCTTTAGGAGAATAATTACCATCACAAACCCAAACTTTAACACCTAATACCCCATGAATAGTTTTAGCGGCAACATATGCATAATCAATTTTAGAACGAAAAGTTCCTAAAGGCAAAATACCTTTAATAGTGGTTTCTGTTCGAGCAATTTCAGCACCACTTAAACGCCCTTTAAGACTAATCTTAATTCCTTTAACTCCCGCTTTTAAAGCTTTTTGAATATACATTTTTTTCACAGCTCTAAAAAAAGCTCTTTGTTGTAATTGTGCAGCTATATTTTGAGCTATTAAAGAGGCTACTTTTTCAGGATTTTTAACTTCAATTACATGAATATTAATATTTTTTTTAATTAATTTATATACTTCTTGGACTAGTTTGTTTTTTTCTTTATTGTCAGATCCTACAACAACTCCTATTTTAGGAGTATGTAAAAAAATTTCAATATTTTCTTCATTTTCTTTTTTTAAACGTTGAATTTCCACGCGAGCAATAGTTCCCAAAGGATAATAATTGTTAATAAAATTTCTAATACGATAATCTTCATTAATCAACAAAGGAACTTTTTTATCTTCTGCATACCAATTAGATGACCAATTACGAAGTAATGATAATCTTAAAATAATAGGACTACTCTTTTGACCCACTAGACACTACCTTCCTTTCTGATTCAGATTCGTTGGAAGCCACAAAAATAGTTATATGACTAGTATTTTTTTGAATTTGATTACTTCTTCCTTTAGCTCGAGGTAATAATCGTTTCATTCTAACACCTTGATTAACAAAAATTTTTTTAACATATAAATTATTAATATTAAAATTAAAATTATTAACAGCATTAGAAACAGCACTTTTTAATAATTTTGAAACCACAATGGCAGCAGCTTTATTAGTGAAATCCAAAATAGCTTGAGCTTCTTCAATAGATTTATCACGAATTAAATCAATAACTAAACGTATTTTTCTAGGCGCTATCGGTACTCGTTTAGCGATAGCTTTTACATCATTGTTAATCATTTTATAAATTTTCTCGCTTTCCTAGAACTTTATTTTTTTTGTGAACTTTTATCTTTTTTAGCATGAACTACATGTTTACGAGTAAAAGCAAAAGAACCTAATTTATAACCTACCATATCTTCGGTAATAAATAAATCTGTAAAATCTTTACCATTATGAACAGCAATTTTATGACCAACAAATTCAGGTATTATACTAGTATCACGAGAATAAGTTTTTATAGTTTTTTTAATTTTTTGTTTTTCTTGTCGCATCACTTTAGATAATAAATTATGATCAGCAAAAAACCCCTTTTTAATAGAACGACTCATTATTACTATTAAACTCCTTATTTTTTACGACGTTTTAATATTAAACTTGTAGATTTTTTATTTTTTTTGCGCGTTTTAATACCACGATCAGGTTTACCAGTATAACTTCTTGAAGAAACATATCCAATAGGACTACGTCCTTCGCCACCACCATGAGCATGATCATTAGGATTCATAGCGGTACCTCTTACTTTAGGCCTTTTATTTAAATAACGCGATCTTCCTGCTTTACCATTTCGAATTAATTTATAAGTATCATTGCCTATAGCTCCTATAGTAGCTCTACATGTAGATAAAACTTTACGAATTTCTCCTGACGGTAAATTTAAAACTACATATTTATCTTCACGAGATACAATAGTAGCATAAGCACCAGCTCCGCGAGCTAATTGGCCACCTTTACCAGGTTTTAATTCAATATTACTCACAACTGAACCGATAGGAAGATTTTTTAAAGGTAAAACATTTCCTACTTTAATATCGGATCCTAAACCTGATGAAATATAACTACCAACAGTTAATCCTTTTAAAGATAAAATATATCTTTTTTCACCATCTTGATAATGGATTAAAGAAATATAAGCATTCCTTTTAGGATCGTATTCTATAGTAGCGACCTTACCTAAAATACCATCTTTATCACGCTTAAAATCTATAAGACGAATTTTTTGTTTAGCTCCGCCTCCATGACCTCTTACAGTAATAACACCTCGATTATTACGTCCTCCTGTATTACTTTTAAATAATAATAACTTTTTTTCCGGTTTAGAAGTAGTAAGTTCGTTAAAACTTTGTAATTGCATATTTCTATGGCCATTAGAGGTAGGTTTGTATTTTTTGATAGACATAATTAACCTTTTTTCCTTTAATTTGTTAAATATAATTTAAAATTTTTTTAAATAATTAAAACTTCAAAAAAATTATAAATCTTATTGAATATTATTTAATTTCACTAAATCCGTTAATTCTTTGTCCCGGAACAACTTTAACAATAGCTTTTTTATAAGCTGAGGTGTAACCAGAATATTTACCTTTTCTTTTAAATTTTGGTAAAACATTCATAATATTAACAGACATAACATTAACTTTAAAAATATATTCTATAGCTTTTTTAATTTCTATTTTATTAATATTTTTATCAATCTTGAAAAAATATTTATTATACAAATCCATTTGTTTATTAGTTGCTTCGGTAATTATAGGAGCTTTAATATATTTATAATATTTATTCATTCGCAACTGTTCCTTCCAAATAATTAATCGCTTGACGAGTAATAATTAAATATTTTGCTTGGAAAATTTGATAAACACTAAAATGATTAACACTTTCTAAAATAACTTGAGATATATTATTAGTAGATTTGATTAAATTATCAGTTAATTCTTGTACTACAATTAAAATTTTATAATCCAAATTAACATTTAATTCTGTTAATAATTTTGTAAATTCTTTAGTTTTTGAAGTTTGTAAATCTAAAGAATCTAAAACTATTAAACTGTTATTGCGGAAGTGCCAAGATAAAGCTGAATAAAAAGCCAATTTACGAATCTTAGCATTAATTTTAAAATGATAATCTCTTTTTTTCAAAGCAAAAGTATGACCCCCGCCTCGCCAAATAGGAGAACGAATAGTTCCTTGACGAGATCTACCTGTTCCTTTTTGAGCCCAAGGTTTACGACCGCCCCCTGAAACTTCAGAACGATTTTTAGTTTTATGATTGCCAAGCCTTTTAGCAGCTCTTTGTTGATTAATTACATCATAAATTACTTGTTGATGCAATTTGATTCCAAAAATTTTATCTGATAAAATTATTTCTTCACATGGTTGACCATGTATATTAATAACGTTACACTTAAGCATGAGATATAGCCTCTTTATTAGTTTTTTTAACAGTTGATTTGATCATCACAAAACCTTTATTAGGGCCAGGGATGCTGCCTTTAATCAAAATAACATCTTTATCAGATATTATTGATATAATTTTTAAATTTTGCATAGTCACCTTATGAAAACCCATTTGGCCAGGTAAATGTTTACCTTTTTGATTTCCTTTTATAGGACCATTAGAACCTGGTCTTCGATGAAATCGAGAACCATGACTTTTTGGACCAATAGTTTGATTATATTTTTTAATAACTCCCGAAAAACCTTTACCTTTGCTAATTCCTGTTACATCTACAAAATCTCCGGAATTAAAAATGTTAATATCCACAATTTGTCCCGGAGTTAACTGAGATAATTCATTTAAGGTATTATGATTAAAAACAATTTCACGTACAAAAGATTTAGGGGAAGAATTATATTTACTAAAATGACCTTGAAGCGGTTTTGTCGTATTTTTTTCTTTTTTAGTTCCAAAAGCTAATTGCGTCGCTTGATAACCATCTTTTTCTAGATTTTTTTGTTGCAAAACAACATTATCAGCAACATGAACGATAGTGACAGGGATTACTAAACCTTGATCATGATCAAAGAATTGCGTCATACCTATTTTTCGTCCTAAAATTCCTTTAGACATGTTAAATAATATCTCCTTTTAAAATAGTAATAAAAAATAAAAAAATAATATTAACTAAATTAATACGATATTTTTATTAATAAAAAATTACTAAAAATTATTGTTTAATACTAATATCTACAGATTTTGGAATATTAATACGAGTTAATGCGTCAATAGTTTGAGCATTAGGGTTAATAATCTGAATTAAACGTTTATGAGTAAAACGACCAAATTGTTCTCGACTATCTTTATTAACAAAAGTAGATCGCAAAACAGTAAATATTTCTTTACGAGTAGGCAATGGTATAGGACCTTTTATTTTGGCTCCAGTTGCAATAATACTATCAATAATTTTTTGAACAGTTGGTTTTAACATTTTAAAATCATAAGTTTTTAAACAAATTTGAAAAATTTCTGGTTTTTTTTTCATTACTTGAATTACCTTTCCTATTTTAGGTAAATAAAATATTTACTTTATATTTATATATATAAATTCTTAATTTTTATAAGAAAATAACATATATAAAAAATTTTTTATTAATATAAAAAATAATTTAATTTATTATAATAAATAATCAAATTAAAAAATAAAATATTTTATATTATTCCGAAATTACCTCAAATAATATAAAATATTCACAGAATATACACATTTATCATTATATCATAAAAAAATATATCTATTTATATCAACAAAAAAAATATAATAAAAATATAATTTCTAACAAAATATAAAAAATTATTTTTATATATTCTTAATAGCAGCTCTAAGTTTAGCTGAACGACTACAAGAATTAAAAGCTTGTTCTTCAGCAGACGGACGAAGAACTTTTTTATTTATTATTCTTAAAGCAGGAATCGGTAAATATTGTTGTTGAATGGGCAAGCGAGATAAAATGGCATCATTAGAACTATTCTTTTTAAAAAAATGTTTTACCAAACGATCTTCTAAAGAATTAAAACTAATAACAACTATAATACCACCTTTTTTTAATAATTTTAAATCGGGATAGATTAACTCGGTTTAGAAAGTGCATTGATAATTTAACTTTCATATTCGCAATTAGCCCCCCACAGAACCGGACAAGCAAGTTTCCCAGCATCCGGCGCCTAATATCTGATTACAGATATTGAAACTCTTTCGCCATGTAAAGGTTATTACCCTTCGCCGTGGTCAGGTTCTTCTAAAATATTCCAATTCTAGAATTAAACTGACGACTACTCTAAGTTTCGCTTTTCCCTTGAGCCTAACAGCTGTTAGTTTTAACCCTTTGGTGGTGCTTTTAGGGAGATCAAAGTTACGACATAATTCTACGAGAAGTGTTAGGTGCAGTTTACAATTGTTGCCAATTGGAGCATTCATAAAAATATTAATAACAATATTTTAATGAAATTAGTGTAGAAAAGGGTTAGTTTTTTAACCATATTGATAATATATATAATACCAAAGTTTTTATATTATATATCTTTCCTAATCCTGGTGTCAATATCTTACCAGAATGTTTACAGATTACCACGCTACTTAACCGCTTAGGGATTTTCACCTTCTCCTTAACTTCTGGTCTGGCGCTGACTTATTGACTAGATATTTCGTCTCATCGCGCTTGCGTGCTTTTGCTGTTATCAATTACTCTTTCGAGATAATTAATCAAGCCCACCTTACAGTGTTTACGTGACCTCTGGAGATTATCACTCCAGGCTATTCGTTAAATAGCGGAATTATGCGCATCTTTTGCGCCCACTTTGTTCTAAAGCTACTTTTAAACATTTTAATTCTTGATTAACTTCTATACGCAAAGCTTGAAAAATTCTTTTGGCACTATGTATACGGATAGATTAATTGCGTTTTATTCAGCGATTTATCTTTGCTGTTTTATTTACAATCAGCCCCCGTCCAAACCGGACAAGCAAGTTTCCAAGCATCCGGCTTTCCATAATTCACTCTCTCTCGAGAACTAATGTCTCCTCGCGGTTAATTAGCTATTTATTCTTATTGTTCTTGTTTGCTAATATCATGTATTTGTTGATTGGTTATCTTGCGATGACAATCTTTACACAGTACCTTTGTTCTTTTATTCATGATACTTTGGTGATGCGCATTGCGGACCATCCCAATGTGATGAATTTGAAGTTGGGTTGTTTTGTCGCAATTCTCACAACATTCCGCCTTTAAACGGTCGGTTAGATGGGTACGACCTTGGAAAATATACTTATTGATGGTAATATCGGGATTTTCCTTATAATTACGCATTTTTTTAATTTTGTCCCAAGTGTAAACATTCCATGGTTCGTATTGGGTTTCCCTTTTGTTAATATAAACAATCCCCCAAGTTGAACCAATTTTACATTTCTTTCGAACTTTGGCAATTGACGTTTTCCGTTTCCTTGCTAGTGTTTTCAAACAGCTGTATTCAGCTAGATAACTTAAGTGAGTCAAAACACTTGGATTGTTAGTCCAACAAAAGTATTGGATAATTCCTCTAACAATTGT
>NZ_JALQCV010000006.1:0-28219 GCF_024425275.1 Candidatus Phytoplasma australasiaticum subsp. ipomoeae | reverse complement strand
CCTTACAAGCAGAAGGTCGGGGGTTCGATCCCCTCATTCTCTACCAAAACCGGAAACTTAAGAAGTAAATTTTTAAGATTTTTAGGTAATTATAAGTTTTTAGGTAATTATAAGTGTTATTTAAGCCTATGTAGCTCAGTTGGTAGAGCATCTGACTGTTAATCAGAATGTCCTAGGTTCGATCCCTAGCATAGGCGCCATTTTAAATTTTTAATATTTTATTTTCAAAAGTAGTTTGTGATGTTTGTCGCATTTATTTTAGAAAAAAAGGGGATTTTCATGACTTTAAAAGTGTTTGAAACTACTTTTGAAAATAATTTACTTATTATAGAAGTTAATAAATTAGCTAAACAAGCTAATAGCTCTATTTTAGTGCGTTATAAAGATACTGTTTTATTAAGTGTTTTGGTTATTGGTGATAATGAAGTTTCTTTAGATTATTTACCTTTGATGATTTTTTATCAAGAAAAATTTTATGCAGCAGGAAAAATACCAGGAAATTTTTCTAAAAGAGAAGGTAAACCTTCTGATGCAGGTATATTGAATGCTCGTTTGATAGATAGAACATTAAGACCATTATTTATTAAGAATTTTAATAAAGAAATTCAAATTGTAAATACTATTTTAAGTAATGATGATAGTTGTAATAATGAAATTTTTGCTATTTTAGGTAGTTCTTTAGCATCTTTAATTTCTGACGCTCCTTTTGATAAAGCTGTTGCAGCAGTATGTGTAGGTCGAATTAATAATAAATTCATTATTAATCCTGATCCTCAACAAAAAAATATTTCTGATTTATGGTTATTATTAAGTGGTACTGAAGATAAATTAAATATGATAGAAATTAGTTCCAAAGAAATTTCAGAAAAAGATTTAATATCAGCTATGTTATTTGGTCATGAATTTATTAAACAATTATGTAGTTTCCAGGAAGAAATTAAAAGAAAATTAAATATTGTTAAAAATATTCATTCAATAAATAATTATAATATTGATTTGTTTAATAAATTTAAATTTAAATATTTTGATATTTTTAAAAATAATTTTAAAAAATTAATTAATAAAAAATTTGTTAAAAAGATTTTTTCGGATGAAATTAATAATATTAAACATATTATTTGGGAAAAATTTATAGAAGATAAAGAATTTGTAATTAATATACCCAAAGATTTTATTGTTGTTTGTGAACATCAATATAAATTGGAAAAAACAAAAGAACAATTTACACATATGTTTAATGATTTATTCACAGATATAATGAGAGAAATTGTTTTAAAAGAAAAAAAAAGAATTGACGGTCGAACTTTAAACGAAATTCGTGTTATTCAAACTGAAGTAGGAGTTTTGCCGCGTACTCACGGATCAGCTCTTTTTTCTAGAGGTGAAACTCAAAGTTTAGCGGTGGTTACTATTGGTGCTTTAAGTGAATGTAAATTAATAGATGATCTTAGCGAAGAAGAAAAAGAATCTTTTATTGTTCATTATAATTCTCCACCTTTTGCTGTAGGTTCGATTGGTAAATATATGATGCCTTCTAGAAGAGAAATTGGTCATGGAATGTTAACTAAAAAAGCTTTATCTAATGTACTTCCTATTGAAAAAGATTTTCCATATACTATTAGGGTAGTATCGGAAATTTTAGAATCTAACGGTTCATCTTCTCAGGCAACTATTTGTGCAGCTTCTATGGCTTTGATGGATGCAGGAGTACCTTTATTACGACCTGTAGCGGGTTTAGCAATGGGATTATTTTTTGAAAACGAAGATAATTATGCTATTTTAAGTGATATTCAAGGTTTAGAAGATCAAAAAGGTGATATGGATTTCAAAATCGCCGGTACTATTAAAGGTATTACAGCTGCACAAATGGATATTAAAATAGAAGGTATTAGTTTTAATATTTTACAAGAAGTTTTGGAAAAGTCTCGTTTAGGCAGAATAGAAATTTTAGAAAAGATGAACAATACTATTCAAAAACCTCGAGAACATATGTCTGTTTATGTTCCAAAGGTGAAGATGATTAATATTCCTGTAGATAAAATTCGTGATATTATCGGTGCTGGTGGTAAAATTATTAATCAAATCATTGAGACTTATGATAATGTTAAAATAGATATTCAACAAAACGGTAATATTTTTATTATGCATAATAATGAAAGTATTGTTAATCAAGTATCTAATTATATTTTGAATTTAGTAGATGAAATAAAAATAGGTAAAGTGTATGAAGTTACTGTTATAAAAATTTTGTATGATAAAAAAAGTGGTCATTCTTTTGCTGCTATAGTTCAGATTTTTCCTGGGATCGAAGGATTTATTCATATTAGTAAATTATCTAATTCGAAAGTTGAATGTGTTGAAGATGTTATTTCGATAGGACAAAAAGTTTTAGCTAAATGTATTTGTATTAATGAAAAAGGTAAAATAGATTTATCTTTGATTTTGGAAAAATAATTATTTAAATTAATATTTAATTTTAAAAAAAATTTGTTAAAATAATCGATGATAAGAATAATGGAAGGTGATCGAAGTTAGATATTTTTTTGAAATTAAAAATTTCTAATTTAGGAAAGTCCATGTTAGCACATAGGGCGCCAAAGAGGCCTAATTATCTTGTCAATTGACCAATGACCAGTGCGATAAACACCGAAAGGGTAAGAACGGTTCCGGAATGGAAACACTCAGGAATTACAGCAGTTCTTAAAAGCGGATTGCGACGAAGTAGCTAGTCAAAACGATCTCGCCACCGAATGGTTCCATGGATAAGCCTGCAATGGCCTAAGAAGAACAAGTAGATGTAATTAACAAACCTGTTCGTAAGCTACTATAAATGAACAGTCCAGGACCTATCAATTTGGTATGTGGATTAGATAGTTTATCAATTTAAATCTGGAATCTCACCATTTTAAATGGTTACTTCACCTAAAGAACCAAGGTAGATATTTAGAGCAACTTGGAGAATCCTAAAACCAAATAATTAAATTTATAAATCAGGAAATAAAAGCCCTGATGGGTAAGGATAAAGAATCTTCTTAGTAGTCGTAAGAGTAAACCTAGATTTGGAATAATCTAGACAATCGTCTTACCAAGAAGAGAGATAACGACTCTCATAGGGCGAAGGAAGAAAGTAATTTATTGTTTATTCATTGAGACCGCAGAAGGGATAGGCAATACCTATGAACGATTTTGAGTCATTAAAATCAAGGCTTCTACGGACAATGAATGAGATTCATGACCAGTCTTTAAAATAATACCCATTAAAACAAGAACTCAAATGGGGGATGAACAACTTAATTAATTCACACCTCGCGTTCAACCAGGTGGCCACCAATAAGGGGGCAGGAACACCGGGAATCGACGAGAGAATAATAGATGATATGGACTTAAATAAACTAAAGAAATATCACCAAAAATACGTTCACAACCAATATAACCCAAAACCGGTTAAAAGAGTTCACATTCCGAAGGGGAAGGGTAAAACCAGACCACTCGGTATCCCAACCATGCACGATAGAATTATCCAGAAAGCCCTGGAACAGTTACTAACTCCCTACTTTGAGAATATCTTTTCGGAATGGAGCTTTGGATTTAGGCCTAAGAAATCTGGGCTGGATGCTGTTAAGCGGATAGAACATAGATTCAAAGGCATTGACTACCTGATTAAGATTGACATTGAAGGTTTCTTCGACACCATTGACCATGACATTCTCCAAAAGATGCTACACAAGTACATCCGCAAGGAGAAAGTGCTTAAGACCATCCAAGGATGGCTGAAAGCAGATTTCATGGATAAAGGATGGTAATATAAAACTACTTCAGGTTCTCCACAAGGTGGAATCATCTCCCCTCTACTAGCTAATATCTATCTAGATTATCTGGACAAGAAATTAGGGTTACTAGTTAAAGAAGGAAAAGCGCAGTTCAAAATAAATCCGGAGTACAAAAAAACCATACGATTAAGAACCTATAAGGAAAGGGAAAAATTCAACAGCCAAATTAACCTCAATCCTAATCTTCGCGTAGAATACGTAAGTTATGCCGATGATTTCATTATCGGTGTTAAAGGAGAAAGAGATAAAGCTGAGAGAATTAAGAAACTGGTTAGTCAATGGTTGACGAGAGACCTAGGTCTTAAAGTCAGCAAAGATAAATCAAAAATTGTTCCAGCGACCAAATGATGTAAATTTCTATCGTACCTGGTTAAGATTAATCCTACCAGAAATAACATAACGAAGAAAACAACCAAGAATTCTTTGAATGGTAGAGTTAATATATTGATAACACGGGAGACTGTAAGAAAATATACTAACAACTATGGTTGGAAAAAAGGGGAAAAAATAGTACCTGACCAAACCCTAGCTCATCGGGAACCATTGGAAATTATTAAGACATACAAAACAATTGTCCGAGGAATCATCCAATATTTCTGCATGGCTAGGAACCTAAGTCAACTAACGTATTTAAACTACATCGCAGAATACAGTTGTTTAAAGACACTAGCAGGAAAATGAAAAACCTCCATTGCCTAAGGTCCGGAGGAAGCTCAACCATCCGCTAGGATGGGGTATTAAATACAATTTACAACCCCAAAAGGCAAAAGTTGAGTTATGGGATAATTTTTCCTGGGGAAGAATCAAAAGAATGAGAAACTATAAAGGCAAAATAGCCGAAATAGCAATCAATCCGAATCTTTTCAAAGGAAGAACGAAACTAACTGACAGACTGGCAGCACAAAAATGCGAGGTCTGCCAATTAGGAAATCAACTCCTCGAAATCCACCATGTCGGAACCATTAGAGATTCTAATTGGAGAAGCGTGATGAACAAGAAAACAACGGTACTCTGTCAGGTTTGTCATTGTAAGAGGACCAACCAACAAATGTATGATATTAAAATATTTGAGAAGAACAAAAGGTCAAGAATAAGCATTTAACCAGTGGTGACACGAAGTTAAACTCTAAAAAGGGGTAAATTACGGAAAGCGGTGTGCTTGGAAACTTGCCCGCACCGTTTGGACGGGGGCTATTGGTAATATTTGATAGAAAAACAAATCCTATCAGAGAAACGCAAATAATCTATCCGTATCCCGGGAAATGTATGTAGTGTTTGTGCTTAAGAAAAAAATAACTTAAGGCATTTAAATTTATTTAAATGACGGCTTTGAAATTCTAATAACTTATTTATAAAGTAAAATAAGTTGATGAATGTAAAAATAAAGTGCCACAGAGACGAATTGATTAGAAATGATCAAGTGAAACGCGGTAAACCCCTCAAGCTAGCAACCCAAAAAAAGGTAGGGGCATATAAAAATTAATATTCCCTTTATGCAATATAAAAAATTAATTTTTATACTATTTTAAAAATAGAGATAAATGATCACACTTATTGATGAAATAAGAACAGAACATGGCTTATGCACATTATTTTCTTATCTGGAGAATCTTTTTTTTAAAAAAGATTCTTTTTTTATTTATTTTAAATGTTACAATTGTTAATTTAAAAAAAATTATAATAGTATAATAATATGGGTTATGATTTGCCAAGTAGGAGTTTTTACATTATATGAATAAAGAAGATATGACAGAACAAGAAACAATTAGAAGAGTTAAGTTAGATAATTTAAGAAAAAATAATGTAGAACCTTTTCGTAATAAATTTATAGAAACTGAATCTATTAGTTCTTTATTGTTTCAATATAACTCTTGGACAGCTAATCAATTGGAAAAAAATCAAATATTAGTCTCTGTAGCTGGTCGAATCATTTTAAACAGAATACAAGGTAAAGCTGGTTTCGCTAACATACGTGATTTTGAATCTGATATACAAATTTATATTCGTCGTGATAACATTACAGAACAAGAATTTAAAATTTATAATTTGTTGGATTTAGGAGATATTATTGGCGTTACAGGTATATTATTTAAAACGAATACGGGTGAATTGACTATTAAAATTTTTAAATTAGTTGTTTTAAGCAAAAGTTTGCGACCTCTTCCTGATAAATATAAAGGCTTACAAGATAAAGAGGTAATGCGAAAAAAACGTTATTTAGATTTGATTGTTAATCCTAAAGCTCGTAAAACTTTTGTAGATAGAGTTAAAATTATTCGTTTTCTTAGAGATTTTTTTAATAGTGAAAATTTTTTAGAGGTTGAAACAGCTGTATTAAATTCTTGTGTTGGCGGCGCTAATGCTAGACCTTTCGTTACTTATCATAATACTTTAGCAGCTAATTTTTATTTAAGAATTGCTACAGAAATTTCGTTAAAAAAGTTAATTATAGGCGGTATGAAAGCCGTTTATGAAATAGGTAAAGTATTCCGTAATGAAGGTATTGATGCCAGTCATAATCCTGAATTTACAACTATAGAAGCTTATTTGGCTTACGCCAATATGGATACTATGATGTCTTTAGTTGAAAAATGTTTGAAAGAAGTTTGTTATAAACTTTTAGGTAAGTTAGAGTTTAATTATCAAGGAAATTTGATTAAATTTGATCACTTTTATAAATATGATATGATTGAGATTATTAAACAAAAAACTAATATTGATTTTAATAAGAATATGTCTTTATTAGAGTGTCAAAAGTTAGCTAAAAATCACGATATCACTTTAGAAGGTTTTTACAAAAAAGGTCATATTATATCTGCTTTTTTTGAGAAATTTGTTGAACCATATTTGATACAACCTACTTTTATTTGTAATTATCCTATAGAAATTAGTCCTTTAGCTCAAGTACATCCGCGCAATTCACAATTAACAGAAAGATTTGAATTATTTGTGGCTGGTAAAGAATTGGTCAATGCTTTTAGTGAATTAAATGATCCTATAGAACAAAGAAAACGTTTTGAAGAGCAGATCTTGCAAAAGTCATTAGGTAATGATGAGGCTCATGAATTAGATGAAGATTTTATAGAAGCTTTAGAATACGGTATGCCCCCAACTGGTGGTTTAGGTATAGGAATAGATCGTTTAATCATGTTATTAACTGATAATTCTAATATTCGTGATGTTATTTTATTTCCTCATTTAAAAAAGTAACATAGGAATCATCATATTATAATAATTAATTATTAATTTGTTGTTCTATTTTATTAGTGAAGGATTGATAATAATGAACAATTTATTTTTATTTTGTAAAATAAAAAAGTTATTTTTATATTTTTTGAAAATCATAAATCATTCTCATATTAATTCTGATATGGATTATGAAAATATGGATAATATCTATATTATTAAATTAGCTGATAAAATTATAGAACAATTTTCGTTGTCAGAAATAACAATAAATATTGAATTTTTACAAGAACATTTATTGTATTATCTTCAAGAACAAGAATCGTTTTTACCTACTCAAGAATATAATTTATATATGATTATAATATTTTTAGAATCTTTTTATTTTGCTGAATTTCAAATATTAAATCATGATGAAAATAATAATATTTTAAATTATTTTGAAACGGAGTATGATAAACGAAATTTAAAAAAAATTTTTAATTAAAAAGTATTTATTAATTATAATATAATTTTTTATATAATCAGAATGATTTTTATATATTAGTTATTTGGGTATTTAATGTTATTGGTTATTGGTAAGAAAGTGTTTTGCGTGTTATGATAGGGGTTTTTTATTTACAAAGTTTTTATAGCATTAAAAAAAGTGTTCATTCAGTGGAATCTTTGGTTAAAAAAGCGTACGAAAGTAAATATGATTTTGTAGCTTTAAGTGATGTCGAAAACTTGTACGGGATGATTCAATTAATGAAGTTTTGCCGTGAATATAAAATTAAACCTATTATAGGAGTGCAAATTTATATTTATTTTGATCTTTTAAAATATCGTGATATTAAAATTAGTTTTTTAATTTATGCTTTTGATAATGATGGTATTAATAATTTAATTAAGATTTTAAACTTTATTCAATTAAATAATAAAATAACTGTAATGGATCTTCAAAAATTTCAAGATGGTATTTTTTGCATTTTATCTAATTTAGATTTTATTTTATGTGATATTTTAAAAGATGAAATTATGAATTTAACCATTTATGAAAATAAAACTCTTTTTATTTTTGAAACTTTGCGATTTTTTCAAAAAAATATTAAAAAATTATTTTTTGGATTTTCGTTACAATCTTTTTTATTACAAGATTATGCAGGTTTTTTTTTAAATATAGCTAAAAAATTAAATTTAAAAGTGGTTTTAGTTAATAAAACTAATTATTTAGTTTCGGAAGAAAAATTAATTTATCAATATTTATATAAAATAAATGATTATCAAAATAATATTAAAAAATTTATTAATCCTCAGCAAATTAATGAACAAATTACTTTGGATGTTGAATTTATTGACTATAAACAAATTCAAGAACGTTATCAATTTTACAATATTAATGATTTTGAATTATTTCTTGATTTAGAAAAATTTTTACCATTAATTAAATATGATATTTCCCCTCCCTCAACTGTATGCGATTTTAAACATGATTTAGATTGCGATAATTTTAAATATTTACAAAAAAAAGCTAATAATTTTTTAACCTATTATTTGCAAAAAAATATAAATATAAAAAAACATATTTTTTATATTCAACAACTACAAAAAGAATTAATTTTGATTAAAAAAATGAATTATGTTGATTTTTTTTTAATTGTTTTTGATTTAATACAATATGCTAAAAATCAAAAAATTTTAATAGGGCCTGGAAGAGGTTCTTCAGTTGGTTCTTTATTATGTTTTTGTTTAGGAATTACTGAGATTGATCCTGTAAAATATAATTTGCTTTTTGAGAGATTTTTAAATTTTCAACGAACAACTGTTCCTGATATTGATATAGATGTACCTGATGATCAGGTTACTAGAATGATTAAATATCTTGTTGATAAATATGGAATTGAACATATCGCTAATTTAATTACTTTTCAGAAATATTCTAAAGATTCTTTTCTTATGGATTTAAAATTAATTAACCAAAATGGTATTGAAATCAATATATCTCGTGCTAAAGCGATTTGTTCTCGATTTGCTTCTATTATTCAAGGTATTCCAAGATTAGTTGGCACTCATCCTTCTGGAGTCATTATTACTAAATTAGATTTATCTAAACATTTACCTATTCAAAAAAATTCTAATAATTCTGTTATATTATATCGTGTGCAATTTGATCATAAACAGTTAGAACAATTAGGTTTTATTAAATTAGATTTGTTAAATTTGCGAAATCTTTTTTTAATTAATAAAATTGTTACTTTAATTGAACAAACAAATCAAATCAAAATAGATTTATCAAATATACCGTTAAATGATTCTAATACCTATAATATATTACAAAAAGGAGATACCAATTATATTTTTCAATTAGAATCTTTATCTGCTAGGAAAGTTATTGAACGTCTTAAACCTAAAACATTTGAAGATTTGGTTGCTGTTTTATCTTTTAATAGACCTGGTGCTATAAAATTTGTAGATCTTTATATACAAAATAGAATAAATCAAGAATCAAAATTTATTGATATAGAAATTGTAGATAATATATTATGTGATACTTATGGTGTGGTTTTGTATCAAGAACAAATGATGAGAATAGCTTCAGAGTTTGCAGGTTATAATTTGGGGCAAGCGGATTTATTTATGAGACAGATTATGGCTAAATCTTCCGAATCTGTTAAAATTAATTTAAAAAAAAGTTTTATTACTCAAAGTGTTTTGTATCAGAGAACAGATGAAATGGCTAGTAAAGTTTATGATTATATTGCAAAGTTTTCTAATTATATTTTTAATAAAAGTCATGGTGTAGCATATGCTTTAATAAGTTATAGAATGGCTTATTTAAAAGCTAATTATTTACTTTATTTTGGTATAGTTTATGCAGAAGAATATCCAGATGATTATGCTAATATTCGAACGTGGTTATCACAAATTAAAAAATATATTAAAATACAAAAACCTCATATTTTATATAGTGATGTTAGTAATTTTCGTATTTTAAATAATCAACTTTTTTTACCTTTAAATTTTATTAGAGATATTAGTTTAGAAATATGCCGTACTCTTATAAAAGAACGTTCTATAAAAAAATTTGAAAATTTTGATGATTTTAAAATAAGATTAAAAAATGTTTTAAATAAGGAATCGTTGCAAAAATTTATTTTTGCTGGAGCATTAGATAATATATTCGCTTTAACTCGTATACAATTATTGCAAAATTGCGATTTTAATTATATAGAGCATAGTCAATATTTAACTAATTTTCGCAAAAAAGAATTAAAAGATAATTATGATCAATTAATTTTAAAAAAAAATTTTCAAAATGCTTTTAAATTTAAATTAGATATTATTGATTAATAATAATTTTGTAATATAGGAGGAAATAATAAATTTTGTTAAATAAAAAGTGGGATATTTTTAGGAAATATTTAATAGATAGTAAATTTTGGAAACAGTCATGGTTTATTATTTTAATTTATAGTGTTAATTTTTTAGGTTTTTTATTGATTATTTCATGGAAATTAAATAATAGAACTGTGTATCAATATAATCAAATAAATTTTTCTAATGTTTTTGATCTTCATAAAATATATCAATTTCAAATTAATGATCGACAAGAATTAGAAGAAACTATTATTTTTTTAAAATCTATGTTTCTTGGTATTATTAATGGCATTTGTTTTATGAGTTTACGAAGAGGCCTTTTAGGAATTACTTTAGGTACTTTTATTGGAGCATTTTTAGGTCTGAGTGTAGGTATGATTTATCCATCAATTATTTATTTTTTGGAATTAATTTATAAAGGAGTTTTTAAAGTTTAAAAAAATAATATTTAATTACGAGAATAGTTTTGAAAAAGTAATTAATATTTTTTTATGTTTATGCGCTTGTTGAATAATTGTATATTACGTAAAGTTGTTTTAGTAAGTTATTTTTTATCTTTAGTGATTTTTATAGATTTAGCCTTTGGAAAAGTTTTAACTTCATTTTTACACTTGCCCTTGGGTGGCCAAGTATTTAAAATTTCTTTAGTGATTTTGTGTTTATCAGGTATTTATAATAGTTTTTTAATTCATTTATTAATTTGTTGTTTATATGCTGTTTTTCATTTAATAAAAAGTTATAATTTTTTCATCTCTTTAAATCAAATTTTCTTATTGAATAAAATCCAATTATTTATTTCGTGTATTTTTGATTATATTTTACCGGATTTATTAATGAGTTTAGTAGGAGTTTTTATTAATAAAAAAGTGTTTATTACTAAAAATAAAAAAAATATTTTTTTGGGTTTATTATTGGCATATTCTTTGAGGAGTTGTTCTTTTTTTATCTCCAGTTATTGGGTTTATGCCAATATGCAATTATCTTTAAGCAATGTATGGTATGATTGGTTTTTGAATTTATTTCATGTGAAAAATGTTAATAATCAAATATTATTAATTTGTTTGACTTATTGTTTAGGAATTTTTATTATTAATTTTATTTTAAGTAATATCTTATTGTTTTTTATATTATCAAAAATTACTTATTTTTTTGATAAATATTTATAAAATTTGCTTTTTTAGTGTTAAAATAATTAGTATAGTTAAATTAAATTTCTTTTATTATTTTTGTTGAATAGATTTAATATTAAGAAATATGTTTTGTACCTAAAATATAGACACTTATTTGAAGAGGTGATTAGATATTTGTTATTATCAAATGCCAAAAATTGTTACTGAAAAAGATATTAATGAAATATTATCTATTCAAAAATTATTATTTCAAAACGGCTTAACAAATGATTTGGTTCATGAATATGTTATAATTAAGAATTTAAATGATAAATTAATCGGAGTAGTTGGTCGATATTATAATAATATTCGATGTTTAGCGGTAGATCCGGAATATCAAGGTTATAATTTGTCTAATGCATTAATTAGTTATATTATCAAAAGAATTTATCAAGATAATTTTAATGAAATTTTTGTATTTACAAAACCTGTTAATTTTGCTATTTTTAAATACTTAGGTTTTAGAATGATTTATTGTAATGAAGAATTTGGTTTTTTGACTAATAGATATGATTGTTTTGAAGAATATTTATCTTATTTATCGGATTTACGAAAAAATAATATTAAATCTAATTTCAAGAATATCTCTGCTATAGTTATGAATGCTAATCCTTTTACTAAAGGGCATCAATATTTAGTTGAAACAGCATCTAATAACAGTGATTTAGTTTATATTATTATGGTTAAAGAAGATGTATCTTTATTTTCTTATAAACAACGTAAAGAAATGGTAAAATTATTTACTGAAAATATTAAAAATGTTTTTATTGTTGAAGGTAGTAATTATTTAGTGTCTAGAAATGTTTTCCCTTCTTATTTTTTATCATCTCCGGAAAAAGTGATTCGTTCTCAAATTATTTTAGACACGCATATTTTTAAAAATTATATAGCTCGCAATTTAGGTATTAAAAAACGTTACGTAGGAGAAGAACCGTTTTCACCTACAACAAATTTATATAATGTGATTATGCAAGAAATTTTGGTTAAATCAGAAATAGAATTAGTAGTTTGTCCTCGATTAATGTGGGATTTTAAGCCGATTTCGGCAACGCAAGTTCGTAAATTATTTATTACAGGAAATTTTAAAGATATGAAAAATTTAGTACCTACGACTACTTTAAAATTTTTGCAAAAATTGAATTATAAAAAATATGCTCAAGATCCTAAACTTTCTAAATTGATTGATAAAAGTTTTTAACTATATTTAATTAAAAGATTTAGGTTATTAAAATTTAAATAATTCATAAATGAGTTATTATTTTATACACATATACTTATATTTTTTTTAAAATAAAGGAATTATTAAATACTATGGTATCCAATAACAATCAAATTGATGAAAATATTTATCAAGTTATTTTATTTTATAATTATACTTATATTAAAAATCCTCAATATTTATGCGATATACATCAGAAATTTTGTATTCAAAATCAATTATTAGGTAGGATTATTATTTCCGAAGAAGGTATCAATGGCACTTTATCAGGTTTAAAGAAAGATATTAATTTGTATATGCAATTTTTATTACAAGATGATTGCTTTTCTAAAACTGAATTTAAAATAGATTCAGTTTATGGACATGTTTTTCCAAAACTTTCTGTTAAATATAAAAAAGAAATAGTATCTTTAAAGTTAATAAATGATATTTTTCCTAAAGCTAGTCGTTATGTTGAACCTAAAGAATTTTATAATTTATCTAGAAAATCTGATATTATTTTATTAGATGCTCGTAATAATTATGAAACAAAACTTGGATATTTTTTAAATGCTATTTTGCCTGATATTAATAATTTTCGAGAATTACCTTCTTGGATAGATAAAAATTTATTTTTTTTTAAAAATAAAAAAGTTTTAACATATTGTACTGGCGGAGTGAGATGTGAAAAATTATCTGTTTATTTACAACAAAAAGGGGTTTCTGAAGTTTTTCAACTAAAAGGAGGGATTATCAAATATAGTCAAGACAAGGAAATTCAAGGTGATGGATTCCAAGGTAGTCTTTATGTTTTTGATAAAAGAATTTCCGTTAGAGTTAATAAAAAAAGGCATTCTATTGTAGGTAAAGATTTTTTTGATCAAACTCCTTGTGAAAGATATATTAATTGCGCTAATCCTGAATGTAATAAGCAAATTTTATGTAGTTTAGCGAACGAAATAAAATATTCAGGTAGTTGTTGTCTTCTTTGTCGACAACATATTAATAATCGTTTTAATCGCGAAAATAATAAAAAAACTATAAATGTTAATTTTTAATTATGAATAAATGATTTTATAATATTTAGTAATTAAAATAATATGCTAATTTATTTTAATTATATTGAAATGATGTTAAGGAAGATGATTTCGATGAAAATCGATTTAATAAAGAAAGAGGTTATTTATGGATAAATTTGCTATTGTTGCTAATGGTAATAAACAATTTCAAGTTACTTTGAACCAAGAAATTTTTACAGATAAATTACCAGTACAACCAGAAGAAATTTATGTTTTTAGAAAAGTTTTAGCTATTCATTCTGAAGGCAATTCTATTTTAGGTACTCCTTGTGTTGAAGGAGCAACAGTAGAAGCTAAAGTTATTAAACAAGGTAAATCCAAAAAAATTATTGTAGCAACTTATAAAAGAAGAAAAAAGTACCGTTGCAAAAAGGGACATCGACAGTTATATACGAAACTTTTGATTACAAATATTAATTTTCCTAAGTTATGATATGTCAATTATATGATTGAATGTTGTATACGATATAATAACGAAAGTATTACTGCTATTTTTGTAAAAGGGCATGCGCAATATTCTGGTTTACATGATATAGTTTGTTCTTCGGTATCTACTGCTATTATAGTTACAATTAATGCTATTGAATTGTTAGACTTAAATAATAAAATTAGTTTTAAATTAAAAAAAGGTTATTTTAAATTAATTTTATTAGAATCTAATTTAATAGTGAATAAATTATTGCAAAATTTAAAATATACTTTAAAAGATTTAAGTCAACAATATCAAAATTGTTTGAGAATTAAATTAATTAAAAATACAAATTAAAAAAGAGGGTTTGTTATGTTAAAGTTAAATATTCAATTATTTGCAACTAAAAAAGGTGTTAGTTCAACGCGTAACGGTCGTGATTCGCATTCTAAATCTTTAGGGGCTAAATTATCAGATGGTCAATATACAAATGCCGGATCTATTATTTATCGTCAAAGAGGAACTAAAATAAGACCTGGAAAAAATGTTGGCATTGGTAAAGATGACACTTTATTTTCTCTTATCAATGGTTTTGTGAAATTTGAAAAAATTCGTATTAATAAAAAACAGAGAACTTGCGCATCGGTTTATGATAGTGTTTTAAAAAAATAATTTAATTATTTATATAAAAACGATAATTATATAATTATGTTATTTAAAAAAGAAGATAATTATAAGTTTATAAATTTTTACTAGAATAATAAACTATTTTAAATTATTACATAGTTTTTAATCTGTTTGTACAACATTATAAGATGTACTTACTAGAACAAATATAACTATATTAAAAATTTTAAAAGTTTTAATATTTTTTTAAATATAAATATCATAATTAATATACTTTGGCATTTGCTGATTTGGTTTTGTAGGAATATTATTTTGAGATATATAATGAAAAAATCAATATTATTATTAATTTTAGCTAATCTATTTTAATAAATTAATTTAGGGATTGATTATGAATTTTGTTGATGAAGTTATAAATTATGTTAAAGCTGGCGATGGAGGATGTGGTAAAGTCGCCTTTAGAAGAGAGAAATATGTCCCTTATGGCGGCCCTTCGGGAGGAAACGGGGGTCACGGAGGATCTGTTATTTTTATTGGAGTTTTAGGAGAAAATAATTTATTTAAACTTCAATATCGTAAAAAAATTAAAGCTTTAAATGGATATAATGGCGAAAATAAAAACAAAAACGGAGCTAATGCTCCTGATTTATTTGTTGAAGTTCCTTTAGGTTGTTTAATTTATAATCATGAAAATAATCAATTAATTGGAGAAATTTTAAAAGCTGGAGAACGTTTAGTAATTGCCCGAGGTGGTAAAGGTGGTAAAGGTAATTTTGCCTTAGCTAGTCATTCTAATCCGGCTCCTGCATATGCTGAAAAAGGGGATTTAGGCGAAAATATTATTGTTAGAACAGAATTAAAAATGTTAGCGGATGTAGGTTTATTAGGTTTTCCTAATGTAGGTAAATCTTCTTTATTAGCTGCTTTATCTAATGCTAAGCCAAAAATAGCTCCTTATCCTTTTACAACTTTAACACCTTATTTAGGAATGGTTTTTGATAAAAAATTAAATTTTGTTATCGCCGACATTCCTGGTTTAATCGAAAATGCTTCTTTAGGGCGTGGCCAAGGTATTCATTTTTTAAAGCATATCGAAAGATGTAAATTATTATTACATATATGCGATGCTTCAAGCAATGATATTTATTCAGAATATTTATTGTTAAATAAAGAGTTAAAAAATTATCATATTAATATGTTGAAAAAACCTCAAATAATAGTGATCAATAAATCAGATTTACCTGGTTTTCATAAAAATTTTATATTTTTATCCGAAAAATTAAAAGATAAAATGATTATTCCTATTTCTGCTATTAATTATTCAGGTTTACAAGAATTAAAAAAAACTATTATAGAACATTTGCAGAAAAGTGATTTATATAATCACGAAATTATTAATGATGATATACAAGAAAAACGAATTTTTACACTTAATGAACCGGCTAAATTTATTATTTCGCAAGAAAATAACGGATGTTTTGTAGTTACTGGCAATTATATCGAAAAATTATTTCATAGAACAGATTTTAATAATCACGAATCGATAAGTCGTTTTTCTTATATTTTAAAAAAAATAGGAGTCGAAGAAGAGTTAAAAAAAAGAGGAATGAAGCCTTGTGATCAGGTGAAAATTGGAAATTATATTTTTGAATTTGTAAATGAGAAAAATTTTTAAATAAATAGCGCATTTATAAAATCAAAAAGGAAAATTATACATATGAAAAAACTTAAATTATCGGCGTTAGAACAAATTATTTTTTTAGCTTGTTTATCATCTTTATCTTTGGTTTTAGATTTGATTTTTAAAAAGCTGTTCGCTTCTTATGCTCTATTACGTTTTTGGAATTCTATTATTTGGTTAGATGGTTTTAAATTAATACCTTTATTTTTTATTCCTTTAGTTAATAGAAACTATTTTTGGGTTTTTATTTCGGTTTCATTAATAGAAATTTTTGGATTTTGCTTTAGAGGAACGATTTATCCTTATAATCCTTTATTAACTTTGTTTTATGGTCTTTGTTTAGGTATTGGACCTATTTTATTATTATCAAAATGTTGTAAATCATTTTTTTCTGTTTATTGGAGATTAAGTTTGATTTGTGCTTTATATTTTATAACATCAATCTTATTAAATCTATTTTTTTTAGATTGTATTTTTTACAATAAAAGTTATGGTTATCTAAATAATTTTTATTTTCACAATAGATTTATTAAAAGATTTTTATCACCTTGGATTTATTTCCGTTTCTTATCAGTTTTTTTCTTTTCTGGAATTTTAACTTATATTTATTTAACAATATACCGACAATTTTTATCATTTTATCTCATTAATAAAACAAAAATATTATGAATATTAAATTATATTAAAATCTATTTTTTTAATTGATCTTTGGCTTTAAAATATTATTCTTTTTAATATTTGGAAAGTTTTTGTAATAAAATTTTTGTTACATCATTAATAGACATATTATCATCATCAATACGAATTTCTAAAAGTTGATTTTGTTGACGGTATTGTTCTATCAAAGGATAAGTTTCTTTTTGATAAATGGCTAAGCGTTCATTAAAGGTTACTAAATTATCATCTTTTCTTTGGATTAAAATAGCATTATCTTTGTCGCATATTCCATTCTTTTTAGGTTTTTTTGTTTCTAAATGATAAATTTCTCTACATTTCGGACATATTCTTCGTCCTAAAATTCTTTTTTGTAAAATTTTTATATCAGAGTTAAAATAAATTACTTTTGTTAGAATGATATTTTGTTGTTGAAGGAAGTTGTTCAAGAAAATAGCTTGTAGTGAATTTCTAGGAAAACCATCCAAAATAAAACCTTTTTTATTTTCATCTTTTAATAAATTTTCTTTAATCATGGCATTAGTTATGTAATCCGGAACCAAAAAACCTTTTTCGATATATGAATTAGCTGATTTTCCTAAATCCGTATTTAATTGTAAATTTTTTCTGAAAATATCTCCTGTCGAAATATGTGGAATGTTAAAATATTTAGATAAAATTATCGCTTGTGTTCCTTTACCAGTAGCAGGCGGGCCTATTAATATTATATTCATTCTATAACCTTTCTCATTTGGATAGTATTTAATTAAGGGATTAATATATTAAATTCATTTTTAATGTTTAAATGATGATATAAATTTATATTTATATTTTTAGTTTAAAAATATATTATATTTGGATTTAAATTAAATGTTTAATGAAAAATTTTACCTTGGCATCAAACAAAATGTGCTTATTAAGGTTTTAAATATAATTGTTTTATATAATTTCATAAAATTTACAATTAAAATGGAAAATGATAAACACTAAGTATTTATATCACATAAATTCACTAATTTCAACAATATTAATATTTATGTTGTTTTAAAATATAAGATATATTTTTTAAATTTTTATATTTGATTATATAATGAAGATTTTTATTATTAAATTAACTATTTGCTTGACTATCTTTTGGTTTTATCATAAAATATATGGTATATAGTGTTTTATTGATTAATTTATATGTACGTTAATTTTTATCGGAATAAATAAATAATAAAATATCACTAGTAAGTGAATTAAAAAAAGGAGCATTGTGGATGTCTACCGCGAAACCAATTTGGAAAAAATCACGTTTTTTAAATTTTTCTTTAACTGGAACAGGAAAAGAATTATTACGTAAAAAGGATCATTTTAATTTAAGCAAAAACAAAAAAAGAAAAAACAAATTAAGTGATTATGGATTGCAATTACAAGAAAAGCAAAAAGTTCGTTTCACTTATTGTATGTCTGAAAAACAATTTAAGCGATTTTTCGTTAATGCAGCAAAATTTAAAGGTTCTCATGGGGAAAATTTTTTGAAATCATTAGAATCTCGTTTAGATCGAATTGTTCATTTATTAGGTTTTGCTAAAACAATTTTACAAGCTAGACAATTAATTTCTCATGGTCATATTTTAGTAGATAGTAAAAAAGTTGATATTAGCTCTTATATTGTTAAACCAGGTCAAAAAATTACTTTAAAAGAAAAATCTAAAAAAATAAAAATAGTTTCTCATTGTTTAGAAACATTAACTAATAATAAAGTTGATTATGTTGTTTTAGATAAAAATTCTTTAATAGGTAGTTATGTTAGATACCCTTACAGAAATGAGTTTTTAACAGATATCAATGAGCAATTAATTGTGGAATATTATAATAGATAAAATTTAGATAAAATTTAATATTTTAATTAATAAATAATTAATAAATCATGTTTGACTAATTTAATATATTTATTGAAATGGAAAATTTTACTTTATTTAGGGAGTTATATAATAGAAATGAAGTTACCTTTTAGAAAAAGTTTTTTTTCTAACGCGCATTTTCTTAAGAAAGTTAGTAACCAGAATATCAATGAACTTTTAATCCATTTATCTTCTAGTCTTAACGGTTTATCTTTAGAGGATATTGATGAAAGAAAAAAAAATAATGTTAATATTTTAAATAAAAAAAAAATTATTATTTTGTCAAAATTATAAGAGTTTTACTAAATCCTTTTAATTTTATTTTGTTGTTTTTATTAATTTTTTATTTTTTTAAAGATATTTATTTAGCTGAATCAGCAATGAGAGATTATGCTACCTGTTTAATTGTATCAGTGATTTTATTAGTTTCGAATTTTATGCATTGGTTGCAAGAAGCTAGATTTTCTGGTGTAATAGATAAACTTAAAAAAATTGTTTCTTTAACTGCTTCTGTAAAAAGATCTGGTCAAATTTTTAAAATACCTTTAAATGAATTATTAGTTGGAGATATAGTTTTATTATCGGCTGGGGATATTATTCCTGCAGATATTAGATTATTAGAAACTAAAGATTTTTTTGTTAAAGAAACGACTTTTACAGGGGAATCTGATGCAGTAGAAAAAAACGCTTTTTCTAAAAAAAAATCTACCGATCTTTTGGATGATCCTAGATTAGTTTTTATGGGGACTAATGTTATTTCAGGTTATGCTGTCGGAATTACGGTATTAACAGGTTCAGATACTTATTTAGGTAATTTACATAAATCTTTAGATCAAGAAAAAACCTATTCTAGTTTAAAAAAAGGTATTAATTCTATTGTTAAAATATTAATTAGTTGTATTTTAATTTTATTTCCTTTAATTTTTTTGTTAAATTGGTATAAATGTACAGAAAAATTTATTTTTTGGAATGTTTTTGCTTTTGCTTTAAGCATGATTCTGGGAATTACACCTGAAATGTTACCTTTAATTGTAACAACTTCTTTTATGAGAGGAGTTGCTTTTCTATCCAAATATAATGTTATTGTAAAGAATTTATATTCTATGCAAGATTTTGGTTCTATAGATATTTTGTTCTCTGATAAGACAGGAACTTTAACAGAAGATAGTGTTGCTATTGAAAATTTTTTAGATATTAATGATAAAAGTAATTTTAAAATTTTGCAATATGCTTATTTAAATAGTTATTTTCAAACAGGTTTGAAAAATGTTATAGATAAAGCAATTATTGATAAAATGCATATGAATTTCAATTTTGATTCTCTTTTTATAGAAAATTTTATTAAAATTGATGAAATACCGTTTGATTTTAAACGTCGAATTATGACTATTTCTCTTCATAATATTCTTGAAGATTACTATTTAATTATCAGTAAAGGAGCGATTGAAGAAATATTAAATATTTGTGATTATGCTGAATCTATTGATCCGATAACTAATCAATCTCAAATATTAAACATTGATAAATCTAAAATTTTAAATTATGTTTCCCATTATAATCAATTAGGATTTCGTGTAATAGGAGTTTCTTATAAACTGATTAGAAAAAATCATAATTCTACAAATAATAATGATGAACATATAGAAAATAATATGATTATGTTGGGTTTTTTAATTTTATTAGATCCTCCAAAAATTAGTTCTGCAGATGCTGTTTTAGCTTTAAAAAGTTGCGGCGTAGATGTTAAAATTTTGACCGGTGATAATGAAGTTTTATCTAAAATTATTGCCAGTAAAGTTAATATTCAATCTACAGAATGTTTATTAGGTTCTCATTTGATCGAAATGAGTGATGAACAAATTTATAAAAAAGCTTGTTATACTAGTATTTTTGCTAAATTATATCCAGAACAAAAAGCTAGGATTATTAATATTTTTCGTCAAAAAGGACATATTGTTGGTTTTATAGGGGATGGCATTAATGATGCTATCGCCATGAAAGCCGCAGATTTATCTATTACTGTCGATTCAGGAGCTGAGGTTGCTAAAGAATCAGCAGATGTTATTTTATTAAATAAAAATTTAACTGTACTAAAAGATGCCATTTTAGAAGGTCGTAAGAATTATATTAATATGTTAAAGTATATTAAATTCACTTTAGCTTCTAATTTTGGTAATATTTTAAGTATTTTATTAGCTTCTTATTACTTGCCTTTTATTCCTTTTATGCCAATTCAAATTTTGTGTTTAAATTTAATTTATGATTTATCTTGTTTGGTATTACCTTTTGATGATGTAGAACCAATTTATTTACATAAAAAATCTCGCTGGGATAGTCGTAATATTTGTTTTTTTATGATTACCTTCGGAGTATTAACTTTTATTTTTGATATTTTGTTTTGTTCCAGTTTGTTATGGAATTATGGTATTTTTTCTTCTAATAATTGGGATTGCGATAAAATTAATTTATTTAGAGCAGGGTGGTTTATTTTTTCAATTTGGACTCAATTTTTGACTATTTTGTATCTTAGAACTCCTAATTTTTTCAAAAATTGGAAAAAAACTATTTATATATTTACATTTCCTTTTGTTGCTGGCATGTTAGCTTCTTATTTGCCTTGTATAAATTTTTTATCTAAAAGATTATATTTTAATAATCCTTTTGATCAGGGTTATGTGGTTATTTTAGGAAGTTTTTTAGTTTTGTATTGTTTGTTTTTATTTTTAATTAAAAAAATATTTTTGATAAATAAATGTGATCTTTTGTAAGTTGATATTAAATTTTATCGAATTGGATGGGTGCGCGAAATGATTTATTGGCAAGATATTTTGAATATATTATTGTTTTGTGTGGCTACTGCGTTTTTATGTTATGTTTCTTTAAATATTTTTTTTAGTAAATATGAAGTTCTTAAGATAGTTTATTGTTTTTGTTTAGGTATTTTATTTGTTTATTTTTTAAAATTTTTTTTAGAAAAATATAATAGTTTTCAACAAATTAGAATTTTTTTAGAAAAAATTAATATTTATAATGTAATATTAAATTTTGTTTTGATAGTGCCTATTATTATTAAAGCTCCTTATTTACGGTTTTATATTCAAAATTGGTCCGGCTTCTGGAATAGAAAAAAAATGATAGTCATGGGTAATAAAAATACACAAAATCAAATTTTAAAAGCTGTTTGGTTCATGTCAGAAAAAAAAATTGGTTCTTTAATTACTATTGAAAAATACAATACCTTAGAACAATTTGCTCAAAAATCTATTTTTATTGATGCTAATGTTTCTTATGAATTGTTAATTAATATTTTTATGCCTAATACACCTTTACATGATGGTGCTGTGATTATTCGTGGTAATAAAATTTTATCCGCTGGAACTTATTTTATGTTATCTGATAATCAACATTTTGAAAAAATTACAGGTTCTCGGCATCGTGCAGCTTTAGGTATTAGCGAACATACTGATAGTATGACTATTATAGTTTCTGAAGAAACAGGTGATATTTCTATTGCTGTTGATGGAATTATGTTATTAATGAATGATCGTAATAAATTTCAGGAATATTTAACTATGTTTATGGGTTAATTTTTGTTAAATTTTTTTATTAAAATTATGTGTTTAAAAAAATATTATTTTAACTTTTGATAAACTAAATTATTTACATATCGTATTTATAATTAGTTTTTTTTATTAAATGAAACTTTTTTAGTATAATTGAAGTAAAGTTTTTTTGAATTGGAACATTTTGATATGAATTAATTCAACATTTTTTGATAGTTATTTTTTATTTATTGTATTATAATAATTTAATTATAAATTTATGTTAATAATAGTTATTCTTGATATATTTATATTTTTTTATAAAATAAATTTTATATATGGAGTGAATCGTGTTTAATAAAATTAAAAAAATAATTGCAGAGCAATTATCAATTTCTGAAGATATAATCACATTAGAAACAAAATTAAAGGAAGATTTAGGTATGGATTCTATTGATGCCGTTAATTTAGCAATTCAATTAGAAAAGATTTTTGATATTAAAATTAGTGATGAACAATTGCAACAATTTAAATTAGTCAAAGATATTACGGTTTATATCGAATCTAACTTTTCTGGATGTCTAGATGAAAATAAAATTGTTGAATCTAAAAAAAATCGGAGTTAAAAAAGTTTTTTATGTTAGTTTATGATTTTCGCAGTATTGAAGCTAAATGGCAGTTGCATTGGGACGAACAACAAACTTTTAAAACAGATATTGATTATAATAAAAAAAAATTTTATTGTTTAGATATGTTTCCTTATCCTTCTGCTCAAGGATTGCATGTGGGACATTTAGAAGGTTATTCTGCTAGTGATATTATTAATAGATTTTTCAGAATGCAGGGTTTTAATGTTTTACATCCTTTTGGTTGGGATTCCTTTGGTTTACCTACAGAACGTTATGCCGCTCAAACAGGACAACATCCTGCTTATGTAACTTATCAAAATATTGCGAATTTTAAAAAACAAATTAAATCGCTTGGAAAAGGTATTGACTGGAGTAGAGAATTAGCTACTTCTGATTCTTATTATTATAAATGGACTCAATGGATTTTTAAAAAACTTTATCAAAATCAATTGGCTGTTTTGCAAGATGTTGAGGTTAATTTTTGCCCTAATTTAGGGACAGTATTGGCTAATGAAGAAGTTATTTCGACTCCTGAAGGTATTATATCGGAACGCGGTGGTCATCCTGTTTTTAAACGAAAAATGAAACAATGGGTTTTAAAAATTACTAAATATGCAGATAGACTTTTGAATGATTTGTCATTATTAGATTGGCCTACATCTATTAAAGAAATGCAAATTAAATGGATTGGTAAAACATCAGGTTTTATTTTTTATTTTCCTTTATTGATGAATAATGCACAATATTTATCAGTTTTTACCACTATGCCTCAAATGATTTTTGGAGTTAGCGCTTTAATCTTAGCTCCTGAACATCCTTGGGTATCGCTTTTAACTACTGCTGAAAATCAAAGCAATGTTAATGATTATTTAAGCAAAACTCAACGCAAGAGTAATTTAGAACGAGATATCAATAGAGAAATAACTGGAGTTTTTACTGGTAGTTATGCTATTAATCCCTGTAATAAACAAAAAATTCCTATTTGGATTTCTGATTATGTTTTTATGCATTTTGGTACAGGAGCTTTAATGTCGGTTCCTTTATACAATCAAAAAGATTTTGTTTTCGCTACGAAATATAATTTGAACAAATATATTATTAAATATTGTAGTTCTTGTTGTCATTTATATTCAGAAATAAAACGAATCAAAAAACCATGTTTGCAAACTAGTGGTACTTTCATTAATAGTGATTTTTTAAATGGTTTAGATGAAAATTTGGCTAAAGAAAAAATTATGGATTTATCTATTAAAAATAAATGGGGAGAACCATTTAATACTTATAAAATTCATGATTGGTTATATTCTCGTCAAATTTATTGGGGAGAACCTTTCCCTGTTTATTATGATGAAAATAATAAAATTTATTTAATGTCTGATCACGAATTACCTTTAGAATTGCCTGAAACAGATAAAATAGAATATTTATATAAAAGCGAATCTCCTTTATCTCAAATTGATTCTTGGTTGTACTTTTGTAAAAACGGCAAAAATTATAAACGTGATTCTAATACTATGCCACAATTCGCAGGTAGTTCTTGGTATTATATAGGTTATATTTTGAAAAATTATTTAAGTATGATACCTATAAATACTATGGAAGCTAAAAAGTTATTAGATTATTTTTTACCTGTAGATATTTATATAGGCGGAGCTGAACATGCTCATGGTCATTTAATTTATGCTCGTTTTTGGTGTAAATGTTTATATGATTGGGGATTAATCTCTACTCCGGAACCTTTCTACAAATTAATTAATCAAGGTATGATTTTAGGTAATGATAATTTAAAAATGAGCAAATCTAGGGGTAATATAGTCAATGCATCAGAAGTTTTAGATACTTATGGAGCTGATGTAATAAGACTTTATATTATGTTTTTAGGCCCTTTAGAAGAGAATAAATCTTGGTCAGGACAAGGTTTAAAAGGTATTCAACGTTTTTTAAATCGTATTTATAATATTTTTGATAAATTTACTATTTGTGAACAAGCATTTACATCTTTAAATAAAATTACACATCAAACTATTCGAAATGTTACTGAATATTATAATAAATTTCAATTTAATAAAGTTATTAGTCAATTAATGATTATGACCAATCATATTTATCAATATGAAAAAGTAGATCGTTTTCAAATTCGAATTTTATTACAATTACTTAATCCTATAGCTCCGCATATTACAGAGGAATTGAATCAAATTAAATTAAATTCCAAAGAAGAATTGGTGTATTCTTCGTGGCCAAAATATAATATTTCTATATTAGAAGAGAAAGAAACTACTATTATTATTCAAATTAATGGTAAAATGAAATCTCAGTTATTGATTCCTTTTGATACAGATAAATCTGAAATTTTAAAAATTGTTGAAAAAGATGAAAAAATTTTAAGATTTATTAAAAACAAGAAAATTATTAATACTATTTATGTAAAAAATAAATTATTAAATATAGTTTTAATATAGATTTAATTCGATTTTAATTAATAAATAAAATTTTACTTATAATTTTTTGAGAAAGAATGGTTGTTTTATTATTTATGAAATTAAATAAAGAAGGGATGTTGATAATTATTTCGGGACCATCAGGAGTAGGTAAAGGAACAGTTAAGAAATTATTATTAGATAGAATTAAAAATAATTTAGTTTATTCAGTTTCTATGACTACTCGAGATCCGCGAATAAATGAAAAAAATGGAAAAGATTATTTTTTTGTTAGTAAAAAATTTTTTGAAGATAAAATTAAAGAAAATTATTTTTTAGAGTATAACGAATTCATTGGTAATTATTATGGTACTCCTAAAATTAAAGTAATCGAAGAATTAAAAAATAATAAAGATGTCTTGTTAGAAATAGATGTTCAAGGTGCTTTAAAAATTAGTCATAATTTTATTAAAAGTAAAAGTATTTTTATTTTTTTAGCTCCTCCTTCTATTTCGATTTTACAAAATCGCATCAAATGTCGCAATACAGAATCTTTACAAACAATTAACGAACGTATTGATAAAGCGCGTCAAGAATTATTATTAATTCAAAAAATCAAAAAGTATGATTACATGATTATTAATGACCAATTAGATGAAACGGTTAATATTATCATGTCTATTTTAGTCGCAGAGCGTGTAAAATTTAAAAGGATGATTAAGTCTTATTCATCTAAAATTTTAATTTAAAACTATATTTAAGAAAGGTTATGAAGTTAAAGATGCTTTCAAATCAAAAAAAAGGTTTTTCCACTTCTTCTATCGATGATTTATTGAAGTGTATTGATTCTAAATATAAATTAGCTTATGTTGCTGGTAAAATTGCTCATGTTCTAGAAACTAAAGACGAAAATTATAAATCCCAAATTAAAGGTAAAAAAATTGTTAGTAAAGCTTTATCAGAAATAGTTAATCAAAATTTTAGAATTATTTTTATAGAAAATTAAAAAAAGTTGTTGCTGTCATGATTGATGAGGTTTTATAGAATTGTTAAATAAAAATCATATCCCTGTTATGATTAGGGAAGTTGTACAATATTTGAATATTAATTCTTCAGGAGTTTATGTTGATGCTACTTTAGGAATGGGTGGTCATAGCAATGCTATTTTAAACAAACTTGTTGACGGTACTTTATACTCGTTTGATCAGGATATTCAAGCTATTAGACAATGCCAAAAAAGATTTATTAATTATAAAAATATTTTTTTAATAAATAAAAATTTTTCTTTTTTATATGATGAATTATTAGCTCGTAATGTAAATAGGATCGATGGGATAGTGTTTGATTTAGGTCTATCTTTGTTGCAAATCAATGATAATGAAAGAGGTTTCAGTTATTTACGTAATAATATATTAGATATGAGAATGGATTGTAATAACCCTATTACTGCTCAATATATTCTAAATAATTATTCTTTAGAAAATTTGCAAAATATTTTCCAGATTTACGGAGAAGAACCAAAATCTCGTTCAATTGCTAAAGAAATTATTAAAAATAGACCATTTTATAGGACCGCTGAATTAGTTAATATTACAGATAAATTTAAGAATCCTTATAATAATCGTGGGGGCGCCAAAGAGGCCTAAATTTCGTGCTATTTAACCAATAGTCAGGGCTGATAAACCTTGAAAGGATATGGTCGGTCTAACTAACGAAAGTAGGTTAGATTAAAGCAGACCATAAAAGCGGGTTGCGACGAAAGCAAATTAGTCAAGATGACTCCGCCACCGAATAATTCGATGGAGAAGCCTGTAATGGCCTAAGAAGGAAAATTGATGTAATTATTAAACCTGTTCCGGAAGTTGTTTAAACGGACAGTCCAGAGTCTATCGACATAGTCCACGAATGTTGGATAGTTTATCAAAGAAAGAAACCTGGAATCAGCCTCCAAAAGAGGGCACTTCCCCTAAAGAATTAAGGTAGAAATTTAGTGTAACTTGGAGAATCCTAAAACTAAGTAATTAAATTTACTAATCAGGAAATAAAAGCTCTGATAGTCAAGGATAAAGCATCTTCTTAGTAGTCGTAAAGGTAAACCTAAATTTGGAATAATTTAGTTAATCGTCTTACCAAGAAGAGAGTTAATCACTCTTATAGGGCGAAAGAAGAAAGTAATTTACTAGTTATTCAATGGTATCGGGAAAGGGGTTGATATATTATGTCAACAACAGTTTCGCCAGAAACTAAACTTTTACGAACATTGAATAAGATTCAATATTGTTCATCAAATGGTTATTCTCTAAAAAGAGAGTTGCAGCAAGGAATGAATAACTTTTGCAATACGTTAACAGCATTTAATAAAATTGCGGCTAACAAAGGAGCGGGTACACCTGGAATTGACAATAAAACCATCGATGGAATTAATCTGGAAAGATTAAAAAGATACCATTGGGAATACGTCAATAATGGTTACTACCCAAAGCCAGTCAAAAAAAAATCTTCATTCCTAAAGATAATAAAAAAACCCGACCTTTGGGTATACCGACCAT
>NZ_JALQCV010000005.1:0-30585 GCF_024425275.1 Candidatus Phytoplasma australasiaticum subsp. ipomoeae | reverse complement strand
TTTTAAGAACTGCTGTAATTCACTATTCTTTCGTTTAATGAACCATTCTTATCCTTTCAGTGTTTATCTGCACTGGTGATTGGTTAAATCACTCGATATTTAGGCCTCTTTGGCGCCCATCGATAAATGTTAATATACGGATAGATTATCGGCGTTTCTTTGATAAGATTTGTTTTTTATCAAATATTACCAATAGCCCCCGTCCAAACGGTGCGAGCAAGTTTCCAAGCACACCGCTTTCCATAATTAATAAATTACTTTCTTCTTTCGCCCTATAAGAGTTGTTACCTCTCTTCTTGGTAAGACGATTAACTGGATTATTCCACATCTAGGTTTACTCTTACGACTACTAAAAAGATTCTTTATCCTTGACTATCAGGGCTTCTATTTCCTGATTTGTAAATTAAATTACTTAGTTTTAGGATTCTCCAAGTTACTCTAAATTTCTACCTTAATTCTTTAGGGGAAGTATCCTCATTAAGAGGCTGATTCCAGGTTTCTTTATATGATAAACTACTCAATACAGAATTAGATATTAGTAGACTCTGGACTATCCGTTTAAGCAACTTCCGGAACAGGTCTTATCATTACATCATTTTTCCTTCTTAGGCCATTTCAGGCTTCTCCATGGAATTATTAGGTGGCAGAGTCTTCTTGACTAATTTGCTTTCGTCTCAATCCACTTTTATGGTCTGCTGTAATCTGGCATTCTTTCGTTTGACAGACCAACCATATCCTTTCAGGGGTTTATCGGCCCTGGCTATTGGTTAGATAGCACGAAATTTAGGCTTCTTTTGGCGCCCAATTCTATTAAGTTATGTGTTTTATTCAAAGCACATTCTTTAGCTGCTTTCGAACATATAAAACATAATCGAGGTTTTGGTGGATAAAACAAATTTCGGGAAACATTTTCATGTT
Source organism: Candidatus Phytoplasma australasiaticum subsp. ipomoeae (assembly GCF_024425275.1). Taxonomy (NCBI): domain Bacteria; kingdom Bacillati; phylum Mycoplasmatota; class Mollicutes; order Acholeplasmatales; family Acholeplasmataceae; genus Candidatus Phytoplasma; species Candidatus Phytoplasma australasiaticum. The sequence continues at coordinate 29,667 of NZ_JALQCV010000005.1, read as the reverse complement.
TTAAATTGATAATATCTAAATCCACTAAACGAAAACAAATATGAGTTTTTTCTAAAATTAAAAAATTTTTTTTAATTTCTATTAATTTGGGCATTTCTGCAGTAATTAAAACTATATTAACATAAAAACCAGCTTTATCAAATAATATTCTAAAATCATTAGAACCCAAACATATTTGTGTTTTTTTTAAAAAAGGTATTATAATGTTTTTCATAAATAAATTAAAAAATTCAAAATATAAAGGTTTAAGCTTAATTATTCCTGGAATATTTAAATTAATAGTTAGAAGACCTTTTTGATAATAATTTAACATTTTAAGTTGTAATATATATCTTTCTTCTTTGGCTTTTAAATATTGCTCTATCATTTTATAAAACATAATAATTATATAAACCTAAATATTATAACCAAAATTAAAATAAACATATATTCTTTATTTTACTTTATAAACGGTATCAATTAAAGTACCATCACGATACTCAATCAAGGCAATAACACGATTAGTATCATAATTAATTGGTAATGGTTTACCCACAATACTATAAGCCAAGTCGCGTAATTCACAAATATCTTTAACAACTATTCCGGCTGACTTTAACCACATAAGTAAATCAGTTCTTATCGGATTTACAGCAATACCTAAATCAGTTACCAAAACATCAATAGTATTCCCTGGAGTAACTATTGTTTGTACACGATCTACTACAGAAGAAATTCGTCCTCGAATTAAAGGAGCAGCTACAATAGCAATTTTACTACCGTATGCTACATCACTATGACCACCAGAAGCTCCACGTAAATAGCCATCATTTCCTGTAATGACATTACAATTAAAATTAACATCTATTTCTAAAACACTTAAAATACCAAAATCTAATTTATTGACAGCACAACCTTTAATGAAAGGATTAGCATAAAAAGAAGCTGACATTTCTAAATGATTAGGATTATTTTTTAAAGAATTAACCGCTTCTAAATCAAAAGACTGCACATCTAATAATGTATTAACTAACCCTTCCTTTAATAAGTCTACTTCCAATTTAATAATTCCTCCTAAAAAAACAGAAGCTTTTATTTGCTTACGCCTCATTTCATCAGATAAAATTACTAAAGATGCTTGAGAAGCCCCACCAGTTCCTGTTTGAAAAGAAAAACCATTTTTAAAATAAGGTGTGTTTTTAATAACTTTAACAATGTTTTCAGCAATAACAATTTCTTTAGGATTAAATTTCGAATGAATTTCTCCTGAAGAAATTTTTTTATTATCTCCAATCACTTCTACTTTAACAACATAATCAACGTAAATTTGCGGAATAGAAATAGGATTATTAGGATAAGAAACTAAAGTGTCTGTGATAATAATAGTTTTATCAGCATACTGCGCATCTACAATAGCATAACCTAAAGATCCTACGCAAGAATCACCTATAACACCATTAGCATTACCCATTTCATCACTACTTGAAGCAGCTAAAAAAGCAACATTAATATAAGATTGTTCCGTAGTAATAGACCGTGCTCTACCACCATGAGATCTAATGATAACAGGTTTCGTTAAAAGACCTTCAGAAATAGCATTACCTAATTCTCCCCTTATAGCTGAACCTTCTAAAGCAGTTACAATACCATCTTTAATATATTCAATAAAACAATCATGAGACTTTGTAAAAGAAGAAGCTAAAACAGTTAAATTTTTAATATTTAATTTCTTGATAGCTTCCATAACTTGTTGAAAAGTTTTATCGCCGTGCCTAAAAGCATGATGAAACGAAATAGTCATACCATCCTTCAAACCGCTTTTAACAATAGCTTCTTCTAAAGAATTTAACACTTTATTATTTAAAAAATTATATTGATTATTTTTGATTTTGGTCACGGTACCAACACTATTATCATCATTTTTACATTCATAAAGCCCATTATTATGATTATCTATTTTTTTTGAATTTTTCTTAAATTGTTCTATCATTGAATTATTCCTTTTTTTATTAATTAACAATTTGAAAATTACTTAATTTTATTAAATATTTTTTAATCGAAAAACTATCGAAATAATTTTTTTATAATTTGATAACATTATATTTTATTAATATAATACTTTTTAATAACATGGATTTATATCATAAAAAACAAAAAAATCGTAAATATTAAACTAATAATATCTCTCGCCAAATGTTATAACTCGTTCAAAATTGATTTACTATAACATATGGAATCTTTTATTATTTTGAGTTTATTATTAATACAAAAAATACCAAATAATTGTTATCAATCTTCTATGCTAGGATTCGCAATATTAGCTTTTTGTAAAATATTTTCTGCATATTTTATAACTGGTTTATCAATCATTTTGCCATCAATAGCAAATACACCTTGGTTTTGTGAACGATATTTTTTATATAAAGTTAAAATTTTTAAAGCTTCTTGGATTTCTTTATCGCTAGGTTGAAAAATTCGATTAAGAATAGGCAATTGATCTGGATGTATAGCGGATTTACCATTGAAACCCATTTCTTTTACTAAAATAGCTTCTTTTTCTAATCCTTCTAAATCGGAAACATTATCATAAATACAATCAATAGCATCAATATCAACAGATCTAGCTGCATGCAATATCATTTGGCGAGCAAAAAACAATTCATGACGATTAATAGTTTTAGTAGCTTGCAAATTTAACATGTAATCTACACCACCCAAAGCAATCCCTACTACTCGCGAAGAAGATGACGCTATTTCGAGCGCATTTAAAACTCCTTTAGCGCTTTCTATAGCGCAAAAAATAACAATTTTAGAAGGTTTGTTATATTTAGCCTCAATATTTTCAATATCTTTAATAACTCTTAAAACTTCTAATTTTGATTCAACCTTCGGTAAACGAATAGCATCTAATTTTTCATTAGTTACCATAGCTTCTAAATCTCTCTGATAAAAAGGAGTATCAAAGGCATTAATTCGTACCATAGTTTCAATATTAAACCTATGATAATCCAAAAAACTAATCATATTTCTAGTTAATTCGCGTGCAGCATCCTTTTCTTCAATAGCAATAGCATCCTCTAAATCAAATATCACACTATCTACCTGATAAGAAATAACATCTTTAAATAAAGCAGGATTATTACCAGGTATAAATAGCATGGTTTTTCTATTTTTTTTCATTTTTAACCTCGATATTATTTTTGTATTTAAAATTAAAAAATTTAATAATAGTAAATTAAATCAGATTCTAGCACGTTCTAAAGCCACTAAAATACGTGATTTTAAAACAATTTCTAAAGCTCCTTGATCTTGGATTAATAATTTACAACTAGTGACATTATTTTCTTTTAAAATTTCAAGAGTTAAAGTGCGCATTTGTTCTCCGAATTGTTTTTCAAAAGGTGATTGAATGATAATTTGTATAATATCAGATAAATTAGGTTCTATAGTTATTAAACAATCACTAGAATTAAGAGAACCACAAAAGGCTCTTTTTATAATAGGTTTTAATTTATTATTATTTATCATTTTGTAATCCTCTTTTTTTAATCACTTTTTGCACTATATCAACATATTTAAAAGCTAAATTAGCTATTTTAGATTCATCTACTATATCAACATCGCGATCGCTACCTAATTCACCTGTAATACCAACCGCTAATGCACCTGCTTCAAAATAATCTAAAATATTTGATAAATTAATACCCCCCGTTGCCAAAATAGGCCAATTAGGAAAAGGATCTCTGATTAAAGATAAAGCTTTAGCTGTAAATGCAATACTTGGATACAATTTCAATAAAGAAGCACCTTTTTGAATAGCTAAATACATTTCATTAACAGTCATAACTCCGGGAACATATAAAATATCATTTTCGATAGACCAATTTAAAATTTCTTCATTATAAACCGGAGAAACCAAATATTGCGCTCCCGATTCTAAAGCTGTTTTAGCTTCGTGTAATGTTAATACAGTACCAGCTCCAATCATTGCTTTTGGATATTGCAAACTAATTTCTTTAATTAAAGAAAAAGCCTGAGGAATAGTTAAAGTAATCTCGGCAAAACGAAAACCATTTTCTAATGTATTTTTTAAAATTTTATAAGCGTTATTTTTAGTTTTCGTACGGACAATCACGCTTAAAGGATTTTGCTTTAAATAATAAATTTTTTTTTGAATATTTTGCACTTAACACACTCCATTTTTATTAATTTTAGTTAATAAATACATTTTGAAACTAAAAAGTCAATATTAATAAATATTATTCAACCGATTTACACAAAATAAAAAATAAGTTACAACAGATAAATCAGCACAACCTCCTGGAGAAATTTTATTGTTTACATAGTAATTATTTTTAGACAAAATAGCTTTTTGAAAAGTTATAAAACCCATATTTTCTAAAATATTTAACCATGATAAAGCTTTTTTTTGTATTTTTTTAAAAAATGAAAAACCAATTTTATTAATTAAAGATACGGATAGATTAATTGCGTTTTTATTCAGCGATTTGTCTTTGCTGTTTTATTTACAATCAGCCCCCGTCCAAACCGGACAAGCAAGTTTCCCAGCATCCGGCTTTCCATAATTCACTCTCTTGCGAGAACTAATGTCTCCTCGCGGTTAATTAGCTATTTATTCTTATTGTTCTTGTTTTCTAATATCATGTATTTGTTGATTGGTTATCTTGCGGTGACAATCTTTACACAATACCTTTGTTCTTTTATTCATGATACTTCGGTGGTGCGCATTGCGGACCGTACCAATGTGATGAATTTGAAGTTGGGTTGTTTTGTTGCAACCCTCACAACGTTCCGCTTTTAAACGGTCAATTAGATGAGTACAACCTTGGAATATAAATCTATTAATGGTAATGTCTGGGTTTCCCTTGTAATTACGCATTTTCTTAATTTTGTTCCAAGAGTAAACCTCCCATGGTTCATATTGGGTTTTTCTTTTATTATAATAGGAAATACCCCAGGTTGAACCAATTTTACATTTCATTCGAACTCTAGCAATTGACGTTTTCTGTTTTCTTGCCAGCGTTTTCAAACAGCTATATTCCGCTAGATAATTTAAATGGGTTAAGATCCCGAGATTGTTAGCTAAACAAAAGTATTGGATAATTACTCTAACTATTGTTTGATAAGTTCGAATTATTTCTAACTCGTCTCTATCTGCTAATGTTTCGTCATGTTTCACTTTCCCATTCTTTAACCAATTATGTTCCTCTCCATATTCTTTAGCTTTCGCCTTGGGAATTTGGATTTGAACTTTACCGTTTAATAAATTCTTGGTGATTTTCTTTTCCGGGTTTTATTGGTAGGGTTAACTTTTATCATATAGGATAGAAACCGAGTTCCTTTATTGGCTTTCACAATTTTTGACTTATCCTTACTAATCGTAAGGTTTAGGTCTTGCTCTAACCACTGTGTTACTTGATTTTTGATGTTATACGCCTCATTATATTCTCCCTTAACGCCAATGATAAAGTCATCAGCATAGCGGATATATTCAACTCTTGGTTTTGGATTTAGGTTGATAGAACTATCAAACCCCAATTTATGGTGCTGGTTTCTAAGCCATGCTTTCCAATATTCTGGGTTACTCTTCCTAATTGGTTTTCCTGCTTTAATCAGTTCTTCCATTTTCAGGTCAATGTAATGTAAATATACATTTGCCAACAAAGGGGAAATAATCCCTCCTTAGGGAGAACCGGATAAAGATTCGTATTTGATGTCCTCTTTCATGAAACCGGCTTTTAACCATTTGTTAATGGTTGATAGCGTTTTATTCTTTTTGATGAACTGATTTAGGGTTCTCATCAGAATCTCATGATTGATGGTATCAAAGTAACCTTTTAAGTCAATTTTGACAAGATAATCAATTCCTTTAAATCTTTGTTTGACGAGTTTGATAGCGTCATGACAGGATTTTTTGGTTCTAAATCTGAGAAGATATTTTCGAAATAGGGAGTTAAGAGTTGTTCCAGGCATTTTTGCATCAATCTATCCTTGATGGTCGGTATGCCCAAAGGTCGGGTTTTTTTATTATCTTTAGGAATGAAGATTCTTTTAACTGGCTTTGGGTGGTAACCATTGTTGACGTATTCCCGATGGTATCTTTGTAATCTTTCCAGATTGATTCCATCGATGGTTTTATTGTCGATTCCGGGTGTACCAGCTCCCTTGTTAGCCGCGATTTTATTAAACGCTGTTAACGTGTTGTAAAAGTTATTCATTCCCTGCTGGAGTTCTCTTTTTAAAGAGTAGCTGTTTGATGAACAATATTGAATTTTATTCAATGTTCGCGAAAGTTTAGTTTCTGGTGAAACCGTTGTTGACATAATATATCAATTCCTTCCCCGATACCATTGAATAAATAGTAAATTACTTTCTTCTTTCGCCCTATAAGAGTAGTTAACTCTCTTCCTGGTAAGCCGATTAACTAAATTATTCCAAATTTAGGTTTGCCCTTACGACTACTAAAAAGATGCTTTATCCTTGACCACCCGGGCTTTTATTTCCGGATTAGTAAATTTAATTACTTAGTTTTAGGATTCTCCAAGTTACACTAAATTTCGACCTTGATTCTGTAGGGGAAGTATCCTCGTTAAGAGGCTGATTCCAGGTTTCTTTTTTATTTGATAAACTACTCAATACATACAACTTATACTAGTAGACTCTGGACTGTCCGTTCAAGCAACTTCCAAACAGGTTTTGAGATTACATCAATTTTCCTTCTTAGGCCATCTCAGGCTTCTCCGTAGAATTATTCGGTGGCGGGGTCGTCTTGACTAATTTGCTTTCGTCGCAACCCGCTTTTATGGTCCGCTATAATCCAGTATTCTTTCGTTTACTAAACCGACCATCTCCTTTCAGGGTTTATCGGCCCTGGCTATTGGTTAAATAGCACGAAATTTAGGCCTCTTTGGCGCCCTTGTATCCTCAATAATACTCATATAAAAAATTAATAAACATAAATAAAATTCTTGAGCTTTTAAATAGGGATTTTTTTTATAAATACGTAAAATAAACGGCAAACCTTGAAAAAAAATTTTATAATAACCCGTTAAAGCTTCTCCGCGTGCTCCTGCAATTCCAAATTTTGTAAAGATCTTTTCACCAGGAGTTTTATTACTAAAATATAAAAAATCTTTACGTAATTCTTTAGTTAATTTGCATGTTTGAAAATGCCAATTAGAAAAAGGAATGTTATGAAATAAACCATACGAAACTACATAATAAATAATTCCGAAAGAAAAAATTAAACCTTTATGAGTATTTATGTTATTGGTAACTTCAAACATGCGTTTTTCTTGTTCTAAACCTAATACTCTTAATTTATTAAAATTTAATGATTTATATGATAAAACTAAATTATAAATATGATAAAAATAAATGCCAAAAGTTTCTTTAGACTTCATAAAAAGATTAAAATTCATATCTTGATGAGATCCGCAACTATTTATAGAAACTAAACCTAACGAAGGGTAACATAAAAGTTCAGTTTCTATAGCAATCAGAGCTAATTTAATTAAATATTCCACAATTTTTTCTAAAAAAGATCATCTATTGATAGATAACATTTATCAATTTATAAAGTAAAATAATGGAAAAAATATACTAGCTACAATTACTGTTAAATCTCCACCAAGACGAGTAGAAATTTGCGCATAAGGAGATAATTCTAAAGAATCAGAAGCTTCCAGAATAGCCAAATTGCCTGCACCACCAATACTATTAGCACAAAGTCCAGCAGCAATTGAAGCTTGAACCGGATAATAACCCATTTTATTACCAATTATAGCAGATGTTAAAGCAGTAGTTAAAACACAAGCAATACAAGTGAACAAAAAAGATAAATTAGAAATCCGATTAATAATCATTAAAATATTAATGTTAATACCAACAACTACTAAAATACAAGATGAAAATGATTGAGTAATAAATTTAGAAGCTTGATTGATATATTGAATATAATTATCCGAAATCAAATCAAAAAACTTAATCAATAAAACCAAAATAACTAAAAAAATAATAGTAGGAGGTATATATTTTTCTAAATTGGTGGACGGCCATAATTTTAATAATAAAGTTCTAAAAATGCTACTTAAAGCGTATAAAGAGAAAATCATCAACAAACCCATTTTCATATTTAAAAAACTTAAATTCGAGTTATTATCTTTTTTTTCATTTTCGAGATGATTAAATTTATTATTACTTAATTTATTTATATTCTTATCCAATTCACCTTCAGGACTACTATATTCCGAATTACCAAAAATTTTTTTAATTAAACCACCGAACATAACACTTAAAATACCACCGATTAACAAAGAAGTGATAATGTGGTTTTTAAAAGCATCTTCAAAACGAACTATTCCTTGCGAAAACACTTTTATCAGAGGAATAATCCCACATGTTAAACCCCCACACGAAATAGGAACAAAAATAAAAAATATAGCATCTAAAAAACTATTACGATGACTACCAGGGACACTATCTATACCACCAATAGGTTTTAAAAAAATGCCTAAAAGTCCTGTTACTAACCCAGAACAGATTAAAGATAAAATAACTAAAAATAAAAATTTAGGACCATTTTTTTTTAAAATAAATTTATCAATACTCAAAAGACTACCGCAAACCAATGAAGCAACAAAAAATTCAGAAAAACCTATATTACTATTTTTATTAAAAAAAGATATCCTTTCGCGAAATGCACTTTGAAATTGCATTAATGATGTTTCGAAATTACGAGGAAAAAAATTATAATTAAATAAAAAAGCTGGTAATAATAAACAAAAAATTGCTCCTCCGCCCATATCTTTTAAAATGGGGATTTTTTTACCTATTACTTTTAATATTTCAGCTAAAATCATAGTAAATAATAAAACTGAAATTAAATTATGCCAAGATGAATTAAATTGTCCTTTGGTAGCGTCATAAGAAATCCAAATATGCATTATAGAAATACTCAATAAAAGCAAAGCAAACTCAATCGAAAAACCTAAAATTTTTAATTTAGGTTTTTTATGTGGATTAAAAGTTGAATCATTAATAGAACTATTTATATTCATATATAAAAGACTACTTCCTATTTTGTTTTTTTATTTAAGTTATTTTAAAATAATCAATATATTGTTGAGATTAAAAATTAATTTTTATTATTTATTTAACGTTTTCAATAAAACATTAACAAAATCTAAAACTGTCCAAGGTGATTGTGAAGTCACAAAATTACCACTTACAACTGTCATTTTGTCAGGACAATATTTTCCTTCTTTAATATAAATCTCATATCCAGGAAAACAAGTAAAAGAATTATTTTTTAATAAATTTAATTTTCCCAAAAATGCAGGAGCTGCGCATATAGCTGCAATAATTTTATTAGAATCTGAAAATATTTTAATTATATTTAATATGTTTTTTAAAGAATCATGTTCATTTTCTATAACATCTTTAACATAAGGTCCGCCTGGTATAATTAAAAAATCATATTTATCATAAATAACATTTTTAGATATATCAACTTTAACCATTAAATTTGATGCAGAAACCACATCTAATGAATTATTAAATGTCAAAGTAGTAACATCAAAACCATTATTTTTTAATAAAGCTCTTGTTGCTAAAGCTTCGCAATCTTCAAAGCCATTTTGTAAAATTAATAATCCTTGCATAAAAATAATTCCCTTTCTCTCAAATATAAAATAATATAAAATTTAATTTTATAAAATTTATTATTTTAAGATATATTACTTACTTTTTCTATAGCTTTAACAATAGCTTTTGTACATTCAGGATTAAAAATAGAAGGTAAAATATTTTCCTCATTTAATTGAGATTCAGGAATAACAGCTGCTAAAGCATAAACAGCAGCTAATTTCATTTCTTCTGTAATTTGAGCAACTTTACTATCTAAAGCTCCGCGAAAAATTCCCGGAAAAACTAATAAATTATTAATTTGATTAGGGAAATCTGAACGACCTGTCGCTATAATACGAGCATTACCTTTCTTAGCTTCTAATGGCATAATTTCTGGTACTGGATTAGCCAAAGCAAATACAATAGCATCTTTATTCATACTAGCAATCATATCAGACGTTAATAAATTAGATTTAGAAACCCCAATAAAAACATCTTTATTTTTGATAATTTCATTTAAATTACCGGTTTCATTATAAAAATTAGTTATTTTAGATAATTTTTGTTGACTTGCATTTAATAATGATAAATCTTTAGAATTAATAGCTCCGTGTTTATCTACTAAAACAATATTTTTAGGTTTTAATAATAATAATAATTTCGCAATAGCTGTGCCTGCTGCTCCTGCTCCTAAAATAACTATTTCAATTTCAGACATCTTTTTATGCACAACTTTTAAAGCATTAATCAATCCAGCAGCAACAGCAATAGCCGTACCATGTTGATCATCATGGAAAACAGGAATCGATAATTTTTGTTTCAACTTTTCTTCAATCTCAAAACACTCAGGAGCTTTAATATCTTCTAAATTAATAGCGCCAAATACAGAAGAAATTTTACTAATGATATTAATTACTTCTTCAGGATCTTCAGAATCTACACAAATAGGATAAGAATCAATATTAGCAAATTTCTTTAATAAAACGGCTTTACCTTCCATTACCGGAATAGAAGCCAAAGCACCAATATTTCCTAAACCTAATACTGCTGTTCCGTTACTAATAACTGCAACATTATTACCTTTAGAAGTATATTTATATACATCTTCAGGATTATCTTTAATTTTTAAACATGGCTCTGCTACTCCCGGAGTATAAACGAGAGCTAATTCTTTTAAATTATTAACTTCTACTTTAGATACCGTAGCTAACTTACCTTTTTTTTGCGCGTGCAATTTTAACGCTAACTCTTGATTATTCATCAATTAATGGCTCCTGTTTATATTTGAATTATTTATAGAATTTATCTATAAAGTTTATTTACCAAATAGAATAAATTTAAACTCAAGATTTAATTATTTAAAAAATTATTATATTAAAAAACAATTTTAATTATTAAATTAATTTTTGAAAATTGACACATTGGTTTTTAGTGCATTAATTTAATTAAAAATCACCAATAATAATAATGTATGATCTTTGACAAAATGTCAACATAAATTTGTTTTTTTCATTAATATTTATTTTTATAATTCAATTATTTTTTCTAATATTTATAAAATAAATAAAACTAATTTATAAAACAGTATTTATCTAGAATTAATAATATCAATAGGTTTCTTAATAGTAATTTTGATAATTTGTATAAAAGTAACTAATATATAAAAAATTAATCCTAAAACAAAAACACATATATAAGTTTTTCCACTTGGCATCAAAAAAGGGACAGAGAAATATGAAATAAACCAACTGTTTGCTTTAAATAAAAATAATTTAATCAAAGTTAAAGCTAAACCTAAATTAATTAAAAAGAATATTGCCATTTCTATTAAAAAAATAGATAAAATATAAATTTTACCAGCTCCAATAGCTCTTAAAACGCCTATATCTTTGTATCTAAGCTTAATAGAATTATTAGTAAAAATAATTATCATAATTGCAGCAAAAATAGATAATGCAATAAACGCTCCAAAAATCCATGGTAAAATCGATTTTTTTATATCTGTTTCAAGAAGATTAAATAAACTTACAAATGGAGTTTTAGATAATGTTAAATTTGGATTTTTTGTTTCAGATAAATCCTTAATATACAAATGATAATAATTATCAACCAAATCATCTATTTCCGTCTTAGATAGACCTTTAGTGCAACCTATTATTTTACAAAACTTAAAAGTTTCATCTTCGTTATAACCTTTTTGTATAATATCCGGAGTTATAATTTCATTCATTACTTTTGTAGGTAATAAAACTATATTTTGATTACCAAAACAATTTTCGACCCAATAATACTGTTCTAAAAACATGCGTTTCATAGTACTAAAAAAACTTGTTTTTTTCTTTAATTTTAATTTATTGTAATCTTGATTAAAATTATTATAACGTTTGATACGAGGTATATACTGATCATCTGTCATTTCGATTACAACAGATTTATCCAAATCCAATAGTTGTGATAATATTTTCGAATTAATATAAATATTGTTTAACTTTCCTGACCGCTTATAATATTGTAAAAATTCATAAAAATTTCGAGAAATGTAAATTTTATTTTTATCAAAATTTAATGGCTTGTGATAACCGACTGCGTTCCAAAATTTTTCATTTTCTGATGTTTCTATAAAATCAATAACATTGCCAAAAAAAACATCGGAATCATATTCCTGTTTAACATTAGTCAATTCATAACTTATCATAGGTTGCAAATAAACTTTCGGATTTGTTTGCTTCAATAAATTAAATTCATCAAAAGTCATCGTTGACATATTAAAAAATTTTTCAAAATATTGATTAGAAACTAAACCTTTAGAAAAAATAAAATTTTTGGCAGAATGGTTTTGTAAAACTGATTTAATAGCATACGAAGATTTAAAAAAATACATTACCGATATAAAACCTAATAAAGCCAAAAAAGAAGTGGTTAACAAAATATTAAAAAATAATGAAATAGCTTTGGTTTTCATATTATTAAAAGCCATACAAAAAGATAATTTTGAAAAAAACCTAGAACTTATTGTTTTTGAATCAATAAGATTACTATTTGTTAATTCTTTATTTTTTACATCAGAATCCGAAATATCTACAAAAATATTTTTAGATTTCCTTATTTGATCTTTAATAATCTGACCATCTTTTAATTCAATGATACGATCTGCATATTTATGAGCCATTTCTAAATCATGCGAAACCAAAATAATTAATTTTTGTTTAGAGATTTTCGAAAACAACCTTAATATTTGTTCTCCCGTTACACTATCTAAAGCTCCTGTTGGTTCATCAGCTATTAAAAAATCAGGTTCCTTAATCATAGCTCTCGCGATAGCGACTCGTTGTTTTTGCCCTCCTGATAATTCATTAACATTACGTGAACCAAAACCAGCTAAATCTACCTCATTTAGAATATTATTGATTACTTTATCATCAACTTTTTTACCTTGTAATTCTAAAACAATTGATATATTTTGAAATACCGTCAAATCATCGATTAAATTAAAATGTTGAAAAATAAATCCAACTGATTGATTTCTATAATTATTGAAATCGCTTTCATTAAAATTTCGAAAAGATTTATTTTTAAAAATAACATCTCCATCAGAAATTTTCTCCAAACCACCTAATATATTCATCAAAGTAGTTTTACCACTGCCAGATTTTCCTACAATAAAAACTAAACCTTCGGATGATAAAGATATATTAATCCCTTTTAAAGCGAAAATAAAATCTTTTTTCAATTTAAAAAATTTATCAATTTTATTACAAACTAACATTATAAAATTATCTTTATCCCTTTGCTAAATAATAAATTAAAATTTCTAAAATAAACATCTTAATTATAATAAAAAATTATTTTTTTAAAGTACAACTAATAAAATGTTCATCAGATACTTGATATAAATCTAAATCTGGTTCTGCATAATTTTTAAAATTACGAAAATCAAAAATTTCATTTTCAGCATTATAAAAATTTTCATTAGATTGAATACTAGAACGATAAATACTAGTTAATAAAAAATCATTTAACAATTTTTTAGTATAAGGATGCATAGGATTGCTAAAAATTTTTTTACAAGGAGCTTTTTCAACAATCATACCTTTATATAAAACAATAATATTTTCAACCAAAGAAGCAACAATACTTAAATCATGTGTAATAAAAATCATAGACATATTATATTTTTTTTGCATATCTTTGATTAAATTCAAAATTTCTTTTTGAGCTATAACATCTATAGCAGTAGTAGGTTCATCTGCAATCAACAGTTTTGGTCGACAAATTAAAGAAATAGCTATAGATACTCTCTGACATAATCCTCCAGATAATTGATATGGATAAGATTCCAAAATTTTATAAGGATCTGAAATTTCTACCTGTTCTAATAATTTTATAGCTTGAATAAGAGCTTGTTTTCCGTATAAACCCTTGCGTAATTTTAAAATTTCAAAAATTTGTGTTTTAATTTTTAATAAAGGATTTAAACTTGACACAGGATCTTGAAAAATAATGCTAATCTCTTGACCACGAATTTTACGCATTTGCTGTTCATCGAAATCAGAAATCAATTCTTGATTAAAAATAATTTTTCCTTGAACAATTTTTTGATTAGTTTGTAAAAGTTTTAAAATTGATAAAGCAATCTGACTTTTTCCAGAACCAGACTCGCCTATAATAGCTAAAGTTTCTTGTTCTTTAACTTCAAAATTAACTCCTCTCACAGCTTTAATCAAAGAATTTTCAAATTGAAAATAAGTATGTAAATTTTTTACTTGTAACAAACTCATATTTTTTCATCCCTTTTAATATAGGCATAGAATTATTTATATTGCAATAATCGAATTTATATTTCAGATCCATCTAGTACAAATAATCCCTCCTCGAAATTATTAAAATATAATATAAATCAATAAGATATTTTTTTTAATTCACTGAATTATATTTTTATAATGAAACGAATGTACCTTTAGACCATCATGTTAATCCGCGCGTTTATAAATAAAACTATTTATCAAATAAACTGATTATAAAGATATTTTTAACATTTAGTTTCGTAATAAGGAATACGAGGAATCGCATTTAATAACTCTTTTGTATAGAAATGCATAGGTTTTTGAAAAATTTCTTTTGTTGGAGCTAATTCTACCAATTGACCTTTATACATTACTCCGATTCTGTCACTAATATATTGAGCTACTCCTAAATCATGAGAGATAAATAAATAAGTAACTTTGTATTTTTTTTTAAAATCATTTAAAAGATCTAAAATTTGTTTTTGAACAGTTACATCTAATGCGGAGACAATTTCATCACAAACCACAAATTTTGGTTTTAAAATTAATGTTTTAGCTATATTAACTCTTTGCCTTTGGCCTCCGCTCAATTCAGCCGGATAACGTTCCATCAATTCAGACGACAAACCACATTTATTCATAATATCTATAATTTGTTGATAATATCTAGGATCTTTATAACCAAAAACCCTTTTATGAATAATTAATCCTTCACCAATAATATCACGAACTTTAAATTTAGGATTTAAAGCGGAAAAAGAATTTTGAAAAATAATTTGTAAATCAGGACGCCAAATTTTCATTTGATTAGGCTTTAAAAGACTTAAATTAATATTTAAATCATCATCAGGAAAATACCAAACATTCCCTTGATTATTTCGTTGCAATTGTAAAATTAATTGACCTAAAGTAGATTTTCCCGAACCTGATTCACCAATAATACTTAAAGTTTCTTGTTTGAAAATAGATAAATTAATATTATCATTAGCTCGGAATATTTTGTTATTAACCATAAAATATTTATTCAAATTTTCAATTTTAAATAAGATTTCGGATTTATTTATATCCATTATACATACCTCTTTCCTTGAAAAAAGATTATTTTATTAAAAAAAAAATCAATTATTCAATAAATTCATTAATACCTTCTGCTATAAAATTAAAAGCTAAATTAGTAAAAATGATAAACATCATCGGAAAAAAGAATAATCTCGGATATATATAGATATAAGTTTTATTCAAACTTAATAAAAGTCCCCATTCAGGAATAGAATTATCTAAACCAATCCCAATAAAACCAAAAGAAGACGCCACTAAAATAACACTACTTAAACTTAAAGCTATTCTAATCAATAAAGTTGGTAATAAATGAGGAAAAATATGTTTTCGAATAATATAACTATGATTAGCTCCTAAAGCTAAAGCATTTTTAACAAAATCTTGACGAGTTATTTTAATAGTAGCGTTTTTAATATTTTTAATAAATGTCGGTAAATAACATATAGATAAAACCATAATTAATTGATAAATCCCAGTTTTTAAAAAAAACATAATTAAAAATGCTAAAATAAAATCTGGAAAAACAATTAAATAATCACAAATAAAATTAGTTATAATATCCCAAAATCCCGAAAAATAACCGCCTAAAATTCCTAAAACTACACCTATAATAAAGCTAATAGAAACAGAAATAACTGCTATATATAAAGATGTCACAGTTCCTCTAATCAAATAAGCAAAAACATCATGACCCAAAGAGTCTGTACCTATCCAATGACTTGATCCGGGTTCCAAAAAAGATTTATATGTATAATTCCACATAGAAGCCTTTTGAGGAATAATCATAGGAAGAATAAAAGTTATTCCTAATAAAAAAAATAATAATACTAAACCAACTAATAAAATCTTATTTTTTTTAAATAAAAAATTCAAAAAATAAAATATTTTGTTTCGAATAATAATAAAAAATACCTCCTTTTTTTAAGGTAAAAATTACTTTTTAGTAAAAGTTGGATCGATGAAATAACATAATAATTCTACTAAAATTCCAATTAAACTAATAACTAAAGATAACATAATGACACAACATTGTAAAACAGGAAGATCTCTTTGATTAAAAGAATCAAACATTAATAAACCTAAACCCTTTAAATTAAAAATACTTTCTAAAATAATAGCGCCACTTAACATAAAATTAAAAATTAAACTAACATGAGTAAAAATAGGCACTAAAGAATTTTTTAATATATGTTTAAACCAAATTCTTTCTTGAGATAACCCTTTGGCCCTAGCAGCTATCACAAAAGGTTGATTCGAAACTGATATTAAAGTAGAACGAGCAATACGAAAAATTGAAAAAACCGCTATCAAACTTAAAGAAGCAATAGGCAAAATCCATGATTTAATTTGATCTAATCCTGAAATAGGCAATAAATTAAAATAAAAGGCCAAAAAATACTGTAACAAAAAACCAATGATAAAACTAGGCATAGAAATAAATAAAATAGATGTAAAAATCAAAATATAATCTATTTTACTTTTGTAATTTCTAGCCGATAAATAACCTAAAAAAATTCCTATTAATGAAGCTATTAAACAACTACAACAAGTAATTGTAAAAGTTATTTTAAAAGATCTTATAAATAAACTTAAAGCTGAAATTTCAGGATATACATATGACTTACCAAAATCCCATTTAAAAATGATATTATAAAAATATCTAAAAAATTGTTCTAAAAAAGATTTATCTAACCCTAATTGAATTCTTAATTGTTCTCTTTGTTGATAAGTACTTTTATAACCTAATAAAGATACAACAGGATCGGAAAAAAATTTCATAGAACCAAAAATTAATATAGTAACAATTAAAAAAATTAATCCGATATAAAGTAATTTTTTGACAAAATATTTGTTCAAAAACATTTAATTAAATTTTCCCCTTTAACCTACCACATAATTTTATTAAAAATTAAAAATTTATATTTAAAAAATTTAGTGAATTTAAATTTTACGTAATTTAGTAATATCAGGATTTCCAAGTATATTAATATTAAAATTAACTACATTTTTACGTATAGCTATTTCAGAATATTTTTGACAATAAAAAGGGATAATAGCGCATTTGTTAAATAAAAATTGATGAAAATCACGAACTTTTTGATCGTAACCAGGTTCACTAGTATTTGATTTTAAATTATTTAAATATTGAAAAATTTCTCCATTATCTGATAACTGATGCCAACTCATAGAACCTCCCTTTTCTTTAGGACCGAAAAAATAATTTAAAACATAATAAGGAGTAATATCTTCGAAATTTTCCGAAATCATTAAAATATCAAATTCACCTTTTTCACCTTTATTAGCTAATTCATTTAATTCTCTAACCTCATGTTTAATTTTGAAACCCTCTCTTTGTAAAAAATCAGTAACACGACTAGCATAACGATAAGATATAGGAGATGTTGCGTTAATACTAAAAAACATTATTTCTTTACCATAACCAGGTTTTTGACTTTTACAAGAATTATCGAAATTAGGTTTTTCTAAATAACCTATCATACGAGGATCTGACACGCTATTAACAACCTGATAACGCTCCGTATCTTCACCTAATTCATTTAAAAATTGTTGTTTTTTTTCTGGATTTAATGCCTCCGCAATACTTCGGCGTTCTCCTAAAGATAATTTTTGACAATTTAAAAATAAATAGGTCATAACAAGAGATTCTGGTTTGATAATTTGCAAATCAGAATGACGAGATAAATCTTTTGATGCAGTTTTATCAAGAGGAACAAAAGATATATCGATATCGCCTTTTTTAAGATGCATATTCATAGTTTGAGTATCAGGAATATAACAAGCTTTTATTTGTTGAATATTGCTTTCAATATAATCATTTTTTTTATAATAATTATTAAAACGTTCTAATTTAATATTATTATTATCAAATTCTTTTAATTTAAATGGACCTAATCCAATTCGACGATTAGGAACTTTAGAATTTTCTCCTTCGAACATAATAATAGGAACTTTGCTTAAATGATGATAATTTAACGGATCTTGATCATCAGTAAAAAGAATAAAAAAACAATTTATATCATTATTATCTACTTTAATATCTTGAATAAAACCGGAATGTTCACCACCTTTTTCTTTATTATAAAGAAAATTATTGACAATATCTTGATTAGTTAATAGGTGTTCATTATGGAATTTAATGCCTGGTATTAAATTACATTTATAATATCCGTTAAATTCACCTTGTGTTTGTTTTAAAGGCATAGAAACCAGAAGGCGAGGTTTATAATTTTTTGTATAATAATCATTTTCTTTTGAAGGATATGCTTTTATCAAATATTCATGCAATAAATCCCGAATATGACTATTAATAACTGTATTAGCGCCTTGTCCAAATATACCAAAACCATCTTGTACTGGAGATGTTAAACCTAAAGTTAAAACATGTTTATTTTGTTCATTTAAATCATTATTGTTTTTGTGATAATGTTTTATAAAAGTCCATAACATTATTAAAATAAAAATACTGATTATCAAAGTAATAATTTTTTTATTTTGCACAAACCGAAAATATACTAATAAAAATATACTTAAACTTCCTAATAAAATAGCAATTAAAATCCAAATCATATTATTTCTATAATTTCCCTTATTAATTTACAAAATTTCCAAAAAAATAACAAATTTAATAAAATAATATAATTTTTTTATTAAATTTTTTTAAACTAAAAAGATATTTATAACTTAAAATTAATATACTTACATAAATTTATGTACAATAATTTTTTAGCCCAAATACCAATATGCTATACAAAATATAAACCAACTATAACAACCATTTATTTACATAAATTTAATTCTTATTTTTTAGATCATAACTTATATTATCATAATAACTTCACATCTGCACTACAATAGGAATTCCCAATAATTTTAATCCTTCTTCTAAAACTATACAAATACTTTTAATTAATAAAATAAGCCCTTTTTTTAATTCCAATTCAGAAGTTAAAATTTTTTCTTGTTCATAAAAATAATTAGTATATTTTGATAATTTAAATAAATAACGAGCTAATAAACTAGGCATATTATCTTTAATAACCTTTTCCAGGATAACAGGAAAATCATCTAACAGTTTAACAATAATAAAAGAATAATCCTTTTGAAAATAATTAGTTAAAAATGACCAATTTAATTCATCTAAATTAATATTAAACTGTATCTTAGTCATAATTGACTTCAAACGTACTAAGGTATATTGCAAATAAGGTCCTGTATTGCCTTCAAATTGAATCATATTTTCTAAATTAAAATCAATATTTAAATGACGATCATTTTTCAAATCATTAAAAAAAATTGCACCAATAGCGATTTTTTCTGCTATTTTATTTATATTTATTTTAGATAAATTTTTATTTCTTTCTTTAATAATTTGTTCAATCTTATTTTGGGCATGATGAATAATATCTATTAATTTATAATCTTGATGTTTTCGAGTCGAAATTTTAATTTTATTTAAACAAATCAAACCAAAATTAATGTGTCTAATATCGAAATGATATCCCATTTGTTGAATAATTTCAATTAATTGTTGATAATGCAATTTTTGTTCATTGCCTACTACATATAGAATTTTCTGAAAATTAAATTTTTTAGCGCGATATAATAAACAAGCTATATCCCTGGTTAAATAAAGAGTACTACCATTATCTTTTTGTAGTAAAGCCGAAGGAATATCTTTTAAAGGAAAAATATAAGCTTTTTTATCAATAATAATTAATTTTTGTTTATATAACTTTTGAACTAATTGTAAAGCTTTTTGATGATAAAAAGATTCTCCTATATAAAAGTCAAAAGAAATACCTAATAATTTATAAATTTTTTTAAACTCTTTTAAAGAAATACGTCTAAAAAAACGCCATAATTTAAATATATTTTCATCTTTTTCTTCTAATTTTTTAAAAATATTTTTAGCTTCTAAATGAAGATTAGTATCTTGTTTTGCTCGTTGATGAAACAAAATATAAAGTTTTTGTAATTCATCAATAGGATTACTCAAAATTAAATTTTCTTTACCCCATTTTTGATAAGCTAAAATCATTTGACCAAATTGAGTTCCCCAATCTCCTAAATGATTAATACTAATAGTATTAAAACCTAACTTTTGATAAATATTTTTTAAAGCATTACCGATAATAGTTGAACGCAAATGACCAATAGAAAAATTTTTCGCAATATTAGGAGAAGAATAATCCAAAACAACAACCTGATTATTACTAGCCTTTTGGGCGTAATCGAAAGATAATACATAAATGGAACTTAAAATTTTCTGACTAATTAAACCTCTTTGCAATTTAATATTTAAAAAACCTTTATCTAAATTAACTTCAGATATTTCTGGTAAAGTTAATAAAATTTTTTTAAAATCCTGAAATACCTTTGATAAATTATTATTCCATTGATCGCGATAGACAAATAAAGGTAAATAAAAATCCCATAATAAATCTTTATCATAATATTTAACTATAGATTTAATATTAAATTTTACATTTAAAAGATTAGTAATTTGCGTTTGCAATTTTTGCAAATACATAAAAAAAATTCTCCTAATATTTCGAAAAAATAATTGTAAATTTAAAATTGAATTAACATATTTTGAAAAAAATAAAATTATACTTAAAATATCGACTATTAGGATATTTTAAATATAATTAAATCTTAAAGAAAATTATTCTAAAAACTTTATAAATTCAGAAAAATCATTAGGCAAAGGAATATCAAATTGTAATTCTTTCCCTATCCAAGGATGCATAAAATATAATTTTTTAGCATGCAAAAGTTGAGAAGAAACTAGATATTTTTTTTTATTATACAAAGGATCTCCTATAATAGGATGTTTTAAATAACTTAAATGTACACGAATTTGATGAGTACGTCCCGTTTCTAATTGGAGTTCCACAAGAGAATAATTATTAAATTTTTTTAAAGTAGTAAAATGTGTTATAGCTGTTTTACCTTGAGATGTTACAGACATTTTCAAAGGGTTAAGATAATCTCTTTTGATAGGTAAATTAATAGTACCCGACTTGTTTAAAAAACCTTCAATTAAGGCGTAATATATTCGTTTAACATTTCTACTTTGTAACATTTTTTGCATTTTATCAACTACTTCTATTGTTTTACCGACTAAAATTAAACCTGTAGTGTCCTTATCTAAACGATGAATAATACCCATACGTTCATTCCAAGGCATTTTATTAAAATCTTTAAGTTGATATAATAAACCATTAACTAAAGTAATGCCTTGAAAACTAGCGGAAGGATGTACTATTAAATTAGCAGGTTTATTAATTACAGCTAAATAATCATCTTCATAAACGATTTCTAAATTTAAATTAACAGGATATAAACAATTATTTTTTTTAATTAATTCTGTTAAATTTAACATTACCACATCTTGATGTTTTAAAATAGCACTTTTTTTGGCTAAATTATTATTTACTAAAACCTTTTGATTAGCAATTAACTTCTGAACTTGACTTTTAGTAAAACCAATTTGACTAGTAACAAAATAATCTAAACGATAACCATTAAAATTTTTCGTAACGATAAACTTTTGTATCATAAAACCTAAATCCAAAAAATAAAATTTCTTTAATTTCTTTATTTATGCGCATAACGAATATCTTAATATATTAAGATAAATCATTATGAATTATTATTTTTTTCTGATAAATCTTTTTTTTCAGATTTTTTTGGATCAGAAATGTTATCAGATGGTTCATTGTTTTTAATAATATCAGAAACATTTGATATATCATTTTGTTCTTCTATAAGCTTAACATCTTTATCATCCGGAAAATCTAAATTTGAGTTTTTCTCTTGATCAAACCAACTTAATTTACCTGTTAAATATATCTCTTTGACATCTTTAGTTACTAAAGTTTCTACTTTTAATAAATAATCAACTAAATTATGAACAAAAATTTTATTATCTAAAAGTGATTTTTTAGCTAATTGATAACATTCTGCAATAATATTTTTAACTTCTAAATCTATCTCTGAAGCTTTAGAATCCGAAAAATTTCGTTCTACTTGATTAAATTGAACTAAACCTACATTACTCATACCATATTCAATTACCATTTTTCTCGCAATATCACTAGCATGATTGAAATCTGCATATGCTCCGTTAGAAATATCATCTAAAAAAATCTCTTCTGCAGCTCTACCGCCTAAAGAAATAGCAATATCAATAATCAATTTTTTTCTTGATTTTAAGTTAGAATTTTCACTATCAGGGGATATAAGATTATATCCGCCTACTGAACCTCTAGGAATAATAGTAATTTTGCGAACTTTTTCGATGTCATCTAAAACAACAGCTAAAACGCCATGCCCTGCTTCATGATATGCAACTAATTTTTTTTCTTTTTTAGATAAAAAATCTTTTTTAACTGTAGAACCAATCAATATGCGATCAATTGCTTCATTAACGTCCTGAGGTTCTATATATAAACTACGACGACGTGCTGCTAATAAAGCGGATTCGTTTAAAACCCCTTCTAATTGGGCTCCGCTAAATCCAATAGTTTGTTCGGCGATTTCACTTAAATTAACATTTGGACTAAAATGTTTGTTTTTAGCATGTAATTCTAAAATGGCTTTACGATCTCTCGCACTAGGTAAATTAATAGTAAAACGACGATCAAATCTACCTGGTCTTAAAAGGGCCGAATCCAACATTTCCGGTTGATTGGTAGCAGCTATAACGATAATTTCTGTATTAGAACCAAAACCATCTAATTCCACTAATAATTGATTTAAAGTATTATCGTGTTCTGAATTATGACTTATAGCACCTCTTTTATGAGCTAAACCTTCTACTTCATCGATAAAAATAATACAAGGAGAATATTGAGCGGCTTTTTGAAATAAATTACGTATACGAGAAGCTCCCACTCCTACATATTTTTCTACAAATTCGGATCCAGAAGTTGCAAAAAAAGCTACCCCTGCCTCTCCTGCTACAGCTTTAGCTAATAAAGTTTTTCCGGTACCAGGAGGTCCTGATAACAAAACTCCTTTAGGAATACGAGCGCCTATATCTTTATATTTTTGTGGATATTTTAGAAAATCAATAATTTCTTGCATTTCAATTTTTTCTTCAGAAAAACCAGCTATATTTTTAAAAGTAATATCACTTTTAAAATCTATTTGTTCTTTTTGTCCAGTATATTTTTCGCCCATTTGTTCAAAAAATTTAGAAGTAGTAGATTTAAACAAAGAATATAATACATAACAACTAATCAATGGTATAATAAAGCCAATAGCATCTACTAAAGGGCCAAAACCTAAATAAGGAGCCTCTGTATAAGGATTATCTAGAATTGTTTGATAAGATGAATCATTTTTAGATTTTGCTAGAATAATATCAATAATTTGGTTATAAATTTTTTCAGATACCGAATGATATATAATCCTGTGTTCTTGTTCAAAAAAAATACTATCAGTATTTTCTGACGTTGTAACTACTAAATCATATAAAGTCGGTATGCTACGAACTATTTTTGGTTTAATTTTTTTAATCTTAATATTATTTTTTGGATTTTCTAAAATATTTAACAATTCCATAACAGGATTAGGTTTTTTGATAACTTGGTCAAATATGTTATTCATAGACAACATTATTCCGAAAAACGTTATAAAACCTACAATATGCCATATAGTAAAATGTTGAAAATGTTTCTTGAAAAAATCTATCATAATTCATTATTCCTTTTTTTATAACATTTTTATATTATATCTCAAGAATGTTTTTTAATAATAATTCATTTTAATTATATCTGTTCCCAAATATTCCTGTAAAATTTTAGGTACACTAACACTACCATCTTTATTTTGATAATTTTCTAAAATAGCTGCCATAGTTCTACCTACAGCTAAAGCTGATCCATTTAAAGTATGAACTAATTTTCCTTGATCTTGTAAATGAGCTTTAAATTTAATATTAGCTCTGCGAGCTTGAAAATCTTCTGCATTACTAATAGAAGCTATTTCACAATATTTTTGTTGACTCGGTAACCACACTTCAATATCATAAGTTTTACTCATACTAAAGCCTAAATCACCGGTTGATAACAACATAATCCGATAAGGTAATTTTAATTTATCTAAAATAACAGCAGCATCTTTTAACATTTGTTCTAAAACGATATAAGATGTTTTCGGTTCTACAAATTGAATCAATTCTACCTTATTAAATTGCTTCTGTCTCCAAATTCCTTTAGTATTTTTACCAGAAGATCCAGCTTCTTCTCGAAAACAAGTCGTATAACTAACATATTTAATAGGTAAACTTTTAATATCCAAAATTTCTTGACGATGTAAATTAATAGTAGGTACTTCAGCTGTTGGATTTAAATACCAATTATATTTATCTAAATTTAACTTAAAAACATCTTGAGAAAACTTAGGTAATTGACCAGTAGCAAACATAGATTGTTGGTTCACTATAAAAGGCGGTATCACTTCTGAATATTTGTTAGATACATGAGTATCTATCATAAAATTAATCAATGACCTTTCTAAACGGGCCCCTAATCCTTTCAAAACAACAAACTTACTTCCGACAATTTTAGAAGCTTTCTGAAAATCTAAAATATCTAAATCAACTCCTAACTGAAGATGATCTTTTATAACAAAATCATATTTACGAGGTTCGACAACAGAACGATATACTTCTATATTATCAGATTCATTATAACCAATAGGAACACTTTCGTGATGAATATTAGGTAAAAAATATAAAATATTTGTCATTTGTTCTTCAATTTTTTTTAAATTAATTTGTAATTTTTTTAAATTTTCATCATGATTGATATCATCATTTATAATACTTTTTGAATTAGACTGAATTGATAATTTGTCGATTTTTTGGCGAGAAAACTGATTTTTAAAATATTTTATACGCTCAATTTTTTGCAAAATTTTATTTTTAGATTGGTATAAAAAAATTAATTCATCCAATAAATCTTCATTAACAAATCGATTTTTCAGTTTATTCTTAACTAGTTCTATATTTTTAAGTATAAATTTGATATCTAACACAACCTATAAAAACCTCTTTATAATAATTACTTTTTTAATAAACAAATTTTTTAATAATAATTTAATATCTTCCGAAAATAAAAATATAGGTTAACGTACATTAATATTATTCAAAGTAATAGCAGCATTTCTTTTCTTTCTATTAACGTAATTTCCTACATAAATACCTTTCGACAAACCTTTATCTAATTTTTTACAAACCACACTATAATATAAAGAAGCTTCTTTAAAATCTTTAGCATTTTTTAATTTCTTAAAATAAGTTTTAGTTGATGATTTAAAATCACTATTACGTAATCTACGTTTATTGTTAGTAATGATACGTTTTTTTTGTTGTTTAATATTTGCCATTTACATAAATTCCTTTTTAAATTAAATATTTTTATAATTACTTAAATTACTAAATTTTTTTCAAATTTGAAAAAACGCTCATGCTACATTATATATTAATAGCAGCAATTTTGTGTTGCAATATGTATGTAAAATTATTAAATTTTATTGAAAACTATCCTATTTAACATTTATTAATGATTATTAACATATTTATATCATGAATATTTTTGTTATAAAAGATTATTTCTTAACGAAAACAATATGCCAAAGAAAATATAAATTTAAATTTAACAAAAACATATTTAAACGTATACATATCCTATTATAACATCATTAAATATTATTGAATTAAATAAAAAAATTTGTTAGAATGAAATTGGAAAATTTATTAAAATAATAAATTTAATTACTTAAATTTAATTGATTAAATATTAACAACGTCAAGAAATAATATTTATTTTAATAGATAAGGAGATTATAAAAGATAGTATGTCATTAATTAAGGATTTATTATCTATTCCAACAATTTTAGATTTAGATAAAAGATTACCTAAAGCTGATTTATGGGATTGCCACAATTATTATTTACTTATCATGGATTTACCAGGTTTTACCAAAGAACAAGTTAAAATTTCTGTTAACGAAGGACGTTTAACTATTGAAGCGGACAATCGTTGCGAACAAACAAATAATAAACAATCCATAAATAAACATGATTCTGTTAAAGAAAATAATCCGTCTAAAGATTTTTGCTGTTCAACCGAAAATTGTTCTGATTGTGAATTATTATATCAAGAAAGATTTTACGGCAAAATAGAACGTACTTTTAATTACAACTTTATACATTTAACTAGTGTTAAAGATATTGAAGGTAAATTAGAAAACGGATTATTGACACTTAAAATTAATAAAAAAACACAAGTTCAATCAAATAAAGAATTTGTACAATTAAAATAATATAATTTAATTATTAATTAATCTGCTAAAAAGAAAATAAAAAAATTCAAAATAATTTTTTTGAATTTTTTTTATTTTTTTTTATAATTAATTTTTAAATTTCATGAAATTAAATATTAAAAAAATTCTTTTAAAATTTTTTTAGTATACATCAATTCATCTTTATTTTTTAAATCTTGACGTTTATCATATTTCTTTTTACCGCGTGCTAAAGCGATTTCTAATTTAAACAAATTACGTTGATTAAATATTTTAATAGGAATAATAGCTAAATTATGAGTTTTTATTTTATTTTTTATTTGTAAAATTTCTTTTTTTTTAAGTAAAAGTTTCTTTTTTCTATTATCAATATAATCAAAATCGTTACTACAGGAATATTTAGTAATTTTCATATTAATTACAAATAATTCATTATTATCAATACAAACATAAGAATTATCTAAATGAACTTGACCTAAACGAATAGACTTAACCTCATTACCTAAAAGTTGAATACCAGCTGAATACTTTTTATCCAAAAAATAATCATAATTAGCTTTTTTATTAAAAATAACTTTTTGCTTCATAACGGACCTAAAAATAATTGCATCTATTTAAATTAGACTGAAATTAATTTATATTTTGACAAAGCTTTCTCAACAACAGATACCGCTTCTTGAAAATCTTGTATTTGTTGAATTTGAATCACCTTATTTTCTAAATCTTTATAATGCAATAAAAAATGTTCTATTTCTAATAACCAAGATTTAGGTATATCTGATAAATTAATATATTGTCGCAACATCAAATCTTTTACTGGAATAGCGATAATTTTATCATCTTGTTGACCATTATCTAACATACGAATAACCCCTATAGGACGACATTCAACTAAGACCATGGGATCTAAAATTTCTTGAGTTAAAACAAATACATCTAAAGGATCATTATCATCACACAAAGTTAAAGGAATAAAACCATAGTTAGCCGGATAACAAAAAGCAGTGTTCAAATAACGATCTAAAATCAAACAACCAGTTTCTTCGTCTAATTCATATTTTTTTTTACTACCACGAATGATTTCTATAAAAACTAAAAAATTATGACCTGATAATCTCTCAGAACTAATTGCTTTTAAATTATTATTCATTAAATTACCTACCATTTTTTAATTTTAATTAAGGACATAGTTTGATGATTATTTTTGTGTATCTTTTTATATTTTAAAATACAAAAACAATATAAAAACATCCGTTATAAATATATTAATTAACTTAATTTAAGTCAAACGAGCATTAAAAAAAGCTTTTTTTTGTATTTCAAAAGTTTTTTTATATAAAACACTGATATCTAGATGATGAAAAAAAGAATTATAACAATTTTTCGTATCATAATTTGTACGTAAAATTAATAATTTATCAATAAATTTAAATTGTTCAATATTATTTTCATTTTGAAAAATTTCATTAAAAGTTAAATAAAATTCATTCAATTTTTGATCATGTTCTAATTTTAACAAAAAACCTAAAGTTTTATGTTCAGGATTGCATTCAATATTAAGATTCATTTCGTATAAAGGTTTCACTTTTTTGGTATTAATTGAATAATTAACTTCAAAATTGTTTGGAATAAATATACTACTAAAACTTAATAATAAATTAAACAATAAATTACGATCTAATTCATCAATATCTTTTAAGTTATTAATTTGTTCTAATAAATTATTAACAGATATTTTAATCGATTCTTCAGAATCCTTAGATTTAGAAATTTCTAATAAATGTCTTATGTAATTTAATAAATGTTTTTGAAAATCATCTGCATCAAATTTTTCATCCCTTAGATTAATGATTTCATGAATCAGCTCTAAAACTGAATAACCTTTGACTTGACAATTACAAAAAGAAATATTAGCAGAAATTATTTTATCTAAATCTTCAGAAGGAAAATAAAAAAAACCTAAATTAGGATTTTTTTTTAATAAACGATAAAAATCTACAGCTACTAAAGAAACTTTTTCATATTTATCATCTATAAATTCTTCTTTAATACCCGATAAATTTAAACACTTAAATAAACAATTTATCTTAGATATATTGGCATCAAAAGCACCAAACAAAATTTGTTTAAAATTAAACCACTCAAAAAAAGAAGCACATGGTACAGTTTTAACATTTTTTAAAGCATAAAACAATCTCATTCGTTTAGAAAAAAAAGAACCTAAATCATGTTTACAACTAAGTAAAAAATACTGATTAGGTAAACACTTATCATGAGACAATAGAGAAATTTCAGCTTCCGATTTATCATTTTTAGTTAATGTGGATATTTCGGTTTCATCTATATTCTTATCAGATGCAAAAGGTTTTAAATTTGGAAAATTTTTAATTTCGGATTTATTCAAAAACGTTGTTAATTCGATAGTTTCTAAAGAATCTAATTCTTTATCCATAGCATTAACAAACAATAAATTAATATTAACAACCAATAATATTAAAAGTACCAATAATACAAATTTAAAAAATAAAAATTTATTATTATTTTTAATTTTAAAAAAAAATATTTTTGAATTCAAATTTATTATTATACTCTCTTCTAACCAACAATAAAATTATTATTATGGCGGCTCCGGGCAGAATCGAACTGCCGACACGAGGCTCTTCAGGCCACTGCTCTACCGACTGAGCTACAGAGCCTTTTAAAAAGATAAAATTGGCGGTCCGAACGGGGATTGAATCGTGATAGAATTACTACATTTCGTTATTTCTAACTATTATAATAAGCCCCACACACCACCGGACAAGCTAGTTTCCCAGCATCCGGCGATTATTTAAGTGATAATTCGGTTTAGCGCTAAAAA